>PBVL01000085.1 GCA_002728675.1 Gammaproteobacteria bacterium | reverse complement strand
TCGACTGCGGACGACAGCTTGACGATCTGCTGTCAGACCTCGTCGACATTGCCGACATCGAGGCGGGCCACGTTGCCCTGACCTTTTCAATGTGAGCGCGGCCGCACAGGATGTCGTCGCTGAACTCTCGAGGTCCGCTGCCGAGCACGGTCTGCGGCTCGAGTCTGTCTGTGTTGATGAGAATCTCAGCGTAACCGCGGACCGGCTCCGGCTGTATCAGGTGATCTACAACCTCGTTGAAAACGCGATCAAATACACCGAACGGGGCATGGTGCTCATCCACGCCGCGCGCAGTCTCTTTGGCGGGGAGCGGATGGTCATGATCGGCGTCAAGGACACCGGTGTCGGCATTCACGCGGAAGATCTGCCGTACCTGTTCGATCGATTCACGCCGGTACTCACACCGGTCGACAAATCGGTTGCGCGATCGGGCCTGGGATTGCCGATCTGCGAGAAGCTGGTCTCGCTGCACGGCGGCTACATCAACGTCGACAGTCTCCGGGGCGAGGGCAGTGAATTCCGCGTCTGGCCGCCGCTCGGCTTACTCCTTTCGGGGCGCGACCTGAAACCTCGCGGCTGTCTACTACACTTCACAAAAGACACGTGGATCGTGCGACAGGCGGTGAGCAGGACAGTCACAGCGACTGCAAGGTGTGAACGGACGCTCGCCGGACGGTGCAGCGCCGTGCCCGCATGCCAGTCGACCGCCCGCAGTCCGCAATTCTCAGCCCTGGACCCGCAGCAGTGAGCAGCAGAGCAGAGCACCGTGCCCGAAGGGCTTCCCCGCGTTCAGTCGCGATAGCGCTGCTGGGCCTGATTGTTGCGCCGGGCGCATCGGCCGCGCAGGCGCTCCCCGTGGAGGGGGCGCTGGCGCCCCTGCTGCTGGGGTCGCATTTGGCTTGCTGATCTACAACCTGGTTGTCGCCTGTTTCGTTCGCGATACCGTGTACCTGTGGTACTCGCTGCTGATCTTCTCGAGCATCATGGTCTACGGGTGGTGGGGCGTTGATCAGGCCCTCGCCACGTCAGTGTTTACCGACAATACAGAGGTGGCGGTCTTCGCGGCCATATTCCTCACGGTCAAACAGCGCTTCCTGGAGTGGTATCTCAATCTTGAAAAACCGATCGCGAGCAAGGTGATCTCGGTCGGCTATGCCCTTGGCGTCGTGATGATGGTCATGATTGCGGTCTCGCCGCCGGCCGACACGTTGGCCTTTCTGCTGTGGACCTGCCTCGCCGTCCTCCTGATCGACCTGGGCGCGGTCGCCGCCAACGAACTCGTGACAGACGGTGAGTGGCGTACCGTCGCCCTTGTCTATATCGGCTGCGTTGGCACCTTCGCCGCCTTCAAGATGCTCGCATTCTTCTATGCGCCCGAGCGCCTGCTGCTGGCGTCTCTGCTCGCCTGGTTGCTCTGCCTGGCCGCCCTCACGGTAGGCATGGGGCTCAAGATGGAACTGGGGGGTGTCATCGAGCGGAGCTGGAGCCAGAAGTACTACAAGGTCCGCAGCCAGCTCGAAGACATGTTACGCCAGAATACCCGGCTCCGGCGCGAGAGCCATACGGATGGACTCACGAAAATCGGCAACCGCGCGCATTTCGAGCTGTCCTACCGCGTCGAATGGGATCGCGCGTTCCGTGAGCGCCTGTCCATCGCGCTCCTGCTTGTCGACATCGACCACTTCAAGCGCATCAACGATCGCTACGGTCATGTCGTCGGTGATGAGTGCCTGGTGGCAGTGGCACTCGCGATTCGGGGCTGCCTGCATCGGGCGAGTGACCGTGTCATGCGTTACGGCGGTGAGGAGTTCGTGGTCATTCTCGGCGGTTCGAGCTCCGAGGGTGTCGAACTGATCGGCGACCGCATTCGGGCAGCCGTGAAGTCGCTCGAGTTTCCGGAGGGGTTTCGCATCACGGTAAGCGTCGGCG
This sequence comes from Gammaproteobacteria bacterium, assembly GCA_002728675.1. Lineage (GTDB taxonomy): Bacteria > Pseudomonadota > Gammaproteobacteria > Pseudomonadales > Azotimanducaceae. The sequence goes on along the minus strand of PBVL01000085.1, from coordinate 10,504 downwards.
GCGCAAGCATCGTGCCCCGCGCGGACGTCACGGGCCAGGAGTTCCTCGAGATGGTGGATCAGGCGCTGTACCGGGCGAAGAACGAGGGACGGGACCGGCTGGTCATGGCAGGGGCTGTCGACCAGGCATGGGACAACAAACCCACGGGCGTGTTGTATTAACCATCGCCCCGGCGCGTATCGGCGCCAATGAGCGGCTGCAGCATCCGTTCGAGTCCGTTGATCTTGATCTCATGCATGAGCGCCATCCGCCGGCCGAGCTGACCGTTGGGGAAGCCTTCCCGTGCAAACCAGACGAGGTAGGGCTCGGGTAGTTCGATGAGCCGCGCCCCCTTGTAGCGCCCGAACGGCATGACCTGGTTCACCGTGGCGATGAGTTCCGCCGGATCCTGGGAGTCTGCGTCGCTCACCGGCACACACCCCGCGACCAACGCATGGGTTTGCAGCCACAATAGGGGAACACATTCCATCCGGTGCGCCTCGCTTTGAGTGACCGAATGCTCACGCTGCTCATTCTCGCGGTCCTCGCGGCCGGTGCGGTATACGTGCTCATCAGCACGCACGAGAGTGACGAGCCCGAGTCCGTCACGGGACCGGAGGCAGAAGCCGAGCCTGCCCGCCGCCCGGGCGTTGGCGTCAGCATGGAAGGCTGCAAGCGGCAGGGCGACATCGTCGTTGTCATTGGCCATGTGGAGAACACGGGGACCGTCGACCTGACACACGTCACGGTGCGGACCATCTGGAAGAACAAGTCGGGACTCGTGATACGCACCGGGCTTGCGTATGCCGTCGATGGGACGCCACTGGCGCCCGGGGAGAAGCGGAGTTTTCGTGATACGACCGAAGGGCGTCTCGTGGAAACCTGCAAAGTCGAGATTCTCGATTACTGGGCAGGAGGGCAGTTGGAGCGGGCGACGAGATTCGAACTCGCGACAGCCAGCTTGGGAAGCTGGGGCTCTACCAACTGAGCTACACCCGCCTGCGACAGCATTGAAGCATCGGCCCGGGGCGGGTGCAAGGCTGCGGTGAAACGAAAACACGACTCGATGGAGCGGGGTAGCGCGAAGCCGGGAACTGCTACGCTTCGATGAAGTCAGTTCGGGGAGCGTCGCATGAGCGTTGTCACTGTCCTGTTCACCGGGTTCGTCGCGTCAGCCCTCGCGGCGGCCAACGAGCCGCCCTGCTCGGCGAGCGAGTACCGGCAGTTCGACTTCTGGCTCGGGTATTGGGAGGCGAAGAACGCCGACGGGCAACTGCTTGGCAGGATATCTACAGGGCACTGAGCGGCTGCGTACTGCAGGAGAACTGGACGTCCGCGCGGGGGCGCGCTGAGGGCAAGAGTTTCAACCAGTTCGATCGCGTGGCGGGCGTCTGGCGGCAGACCGGGGTCGACAACGGCGGAGGGCATCTGCGTCTGGAGGGCCGGTTCGTCGACGGTCGGATGGTCCTCGAAGGCGACACAGTCGGCGCCGACGGCAAGCGGCTGCGCAATCGCATCACTTGGACACCCCTCGAAGACGGCCGGGTCAGACAACTGTGGGAGGCATCGAGCGACAGTGGCGCCAACTGGTCCGTGTCGTTCGACGGCTACTACGAAAGGGCCATGTCGCCCTGATGAGAGTCGGCGGACGCGCAGGGTGTTGCGCCGCCCTGCCCCGGCCGGCACTCTGGCGTGTAAACTTGTTGCCCTCTTGATCGATCGCCAGGGGTAAGCCGGCACATGGGAATTGGCACCTGGGAACCAAAGCAGCCAGCGGATTTCTCGCGTGAGAATCTCCAGTCTCTCGTGGGCGCACTCGACGGCGAAAGTGTGTCGCTTGCGCCTGAGGTTGCCGCCGCCAACGCGGTCCTGATGCAGCAGGATGCCGGCGCGTGGGCCGGCGCCGAGGGCTTCGACGAAGATTTTCTGCAGAATCTCATCCGATTCTTCACCCTCGCGGAAGGTCAGGTACCGGGATGGGAAGCCGGGAAGAGATCTCCGGTCATTCCGCTGGTCAGACTGCTGAAGGCGCGCGACGCGTTCGATGACGATCTTCGCCGCTGGATCAAGGCGCATACAGACAATCGCTACCTCCCCTACGGCAGCATATTCTGACACCCCCTCCCGGGCGCTATAATTGCGCGCCTTTGAGCGTCGTAGCGAGTCCCCCATGGGAGGAAGAACAGCCAGCGTCGAGCGGGACACCCTCGAAACGAAGATCCGCGTCTCGGTGGATCTCGACGGTACGGGTATCAGCCGCTTCGTGACCGGCCTGCCGTTTCTGGATCACATGCTGGACCAGGTTGCCCGTCACGGACTGATCGATCTGACCGTCGAGGCGGATGGCGATCTCGAGATCGACGCACACCATACCGTCGAAGACATCGGTATCACCCTGGGTCAGGCCATCGCCCGGGCGGTTGGGGACAAGTCTGGCATCACGCGCTACGGGCACGCCTATGTGCCGCTCGACGAGGCCCTGTCGCGAGTGGTCATCGACTTCTCGGGGCGTCCCGGGCTCGAGTTCGACGTGCCGTTCGTGCGCGCCCGTGTGGGCGACTTCGACGTGGACCTGTTTCACGAGTTTTTCCAGGGTTTCGTGAATCACGCGAAGGTCACGCTGCATGTCGACAACCTGAAGGGTGGCAACGCGCACCACCAGATCGAAACTGTCTTCAAGGCATTCGGCAGGGCCGTGCGAATGGCGTTGACGCCAGACCTGCGGATGTCCGGTACACCGTCCACCAAGGGAACCCTCGCGTGATCATCATTCCGGCAATCGACTTCAAGGATGGCCGCTGCGTCAATCTCAAGCAGGGTCGCCTCGACGCCGTGACCGTCTATTCCGACGATCCGGTCGCGATGGCCGATCACTGGGTCAGCCAGGGTGCGAGGCGTCTGCATCTGGTTGACCTGGACGGTGCGTTCGAAGGGGAACCGCTGAATCAGAAGGCGATTGCCACGATCGCCCGCAACCACCCATCGCTGCCCATTCAGTTGGGTGGCGGCATTCGCAGTGAGGAGACGATCGAGGCATATCTCGAAGCCGGCGTCGACTACGTGATCATCGGCACCAAGGCAGTCGAGGAACCCGAGTTCGTCGGCCAGATGTGTAAACGGTTCCCCGGCCACATCATCGTGGGTCTCGACGGTCTGCGTGGCATGGTTGCGACCCGCGGCTGGACTGACGTGACTGACATTTCCGTGAAGAGCCTTGCGATGCTGTTCGAGTCTGACGGGATCGAATCGATCGTGTTCACGGACATTGGCAAAGACGGCATGATGGGCGGCGTGAATCTCCACGGCACGCGCGATCTCGCCAATGCCGTGTCGATGCCGATAATCGCCTCTGGCGGCGTGTCCGAACTGCGGGACGTCGAAGCGCTGCTCGAGATGGAACGCGTTGACGGGGGCGTGATGGGGGTCATCACCGGCCGGGCGCTCTACGAGCAAACGCTCGATCTGGCTGAGGCCCAGGCCTTCTGCGACAACTACGAGCCTTCCTGAAGCTGAGGGCGTTGCGGCCGCGGGCGTTGCTGGAACCGTGGCGCCAACACTGCGTTTACGGCTCCGGCACGAGCGAGCGCGTTCCTGCGGATCGTCTGCATTGCCGCAAGGTGCGACGCGGGGACAAGCTGCACGCCTTCATCAGCAAGCGCGGGCAGTCGTTGCTCGAGGTAGGCAAGCGTTTCCGGATACGGATGCCCGATGCCGAGTGCGGTACCCCGGTCCCTGGCAATTCGTACGAGCTTTCTGAACTGTACGTCGATGGCGGCTGTATCCCGCACGTTGTCCAGGAACACGTCGCGGCTCGACGCCAGCACCGCCTGTTCGTGGGCAATGCGCTTCGCGACGGTCTTGTGCGTGGTTCGTGAGTCGATGAAATAGAGACCGCGTACGCGCAGTTCCTGCATGAGCCAGGTCATCTCCCGCGGCTCCTGGGTCAGGGCGCTGCCCATATGGTTGTTGATGCCGCGCGCACCGGGAACCCGCTTCAGTGCGTTCGCCAGACGTGAGCGGAATTCGTGGCGGCTCAGGCGCGGGGTCAGCGGTTCGGGTCCGAGCGGGACGTTGCCGAGGTTTGCCATGGGCAGGTGGAGCATCACTTCGCGCTGACGCTCGTACGCGCGCCGGGCCAGGTCGGTACCCCATCGGGTATGTGGCAGCACCGCGAGCGTGACCGGCCCGGGCAGGTCGATCGCGCGCTCACCTTTGATTCGGCTGTCGCCCAGGTCGTCGATGATGAGGGCTATGACCGCGTCGGCGCGTGCGCCGAACGCCAGGGTCGCCAGCAGGAGGATGCAGACGGCACCCGGAGAGCTTCGATGATGGCGAGAATTCAGGCCTGGCAACGTCAGCCTTTGGGCTGTCTGTCTTTTTTCTGCGCGAGTATGTTGAGTCCTTTGAGAAGGGTCAACGCTTCGTGCAACTGATAGTCCCGTTCGGCCAGATCCCGCGGAGGCTTCTCGGGTTCGATTGCCTCCGGGGTCTCCGTCGCCTCGTTTCCCGAGTCGAGATGTTTGGGTAAATCGCGCTCCTTCAGGCGGAAGGAACTGCGGTCGAGCGGCGTCACCTTCGAACGCTCGACCACGATATCCGGCGCGATCCCGGAAGCCTGGATCGAGCGGCCGTCGGGCGTGTAGTACAGCGCGGTCGTCAGCTTGATCGCCTTTTCATCATCGAGCGGGAGGATCGTCTGGACGGAACCTTTGCCAAAGGTGTTGGTGCCCATGATGACGGCCCTGCCGTGATCCTGGAGCGCGCCCGCAACGATCTCTGATGCCGATGCCGTTCCCTCGTTCACGAGGACCACGACGGGAACGCCGTCCGATGCATCCCGCTCGGTCGCGCTGTAGCGCAGGTCCGCGTGGTCCAGGCGACCCTCGGTGTAGACGATGAGCCCGCCACCGTCGAGGAACGCGTCCGATACCTCGACGGCGGATTGCAGGACGCCGCCAGGGTTGTTGCGCAGGTCGAGCACGAGTCCCACGAGGGGTTGTTCCTCGCGCAGCGCCTCGATTGCCTCCACCACCTCCGCGCCTGTGCGGTTCTGGAACTGGGCGATGCGGATGTAACCAAAGCCGTCATCGAGCGACCGATGGCGCACGCTCGCGACGCGAATGATCTCCCGCTGCAGAGTCACCTCGCGGGGCTGCTCTCCGTCCCGTACGAGGGTGATCGTCACGCTGGTGCCCGGCAGTCCGCGCATCGACTCGATGGCTTCGGCAAGTGACAGACCTTTGACCGGTTGTTCGTCGAGCCGCACGATCAGGTCGCCGGCCCGGATGCCGGCGAGGTCCGCGGGCGTATCGTCCATTGGCGTGATCACGCGGATCAGGCCGTCCTCCATGCCGACCTCGAGGCCAAGTCCGCCGTAGTTGCCGGTCGTGCTCTCCTGCAGGTCGGAGAACGAGTCCTTGTCGAGATAGGCCGAGTGCGGATCGAGTTGGGTGAGCATCCCGCGAATCGCGTTCTCGAGCAGCGTCCTGTCATCGATGTCCTCGACGTAGGCGCTGCTGACCCGATGGAACNCCTGGGCGAAGATTCTGAGTTCGTCGAGTGGCAATCGTGGCGGCAGGTCCACGCGGGGCGCCATCACGCCGGGCGCCTCAGCGGCATCCGTGGGCGATGCCTCGTGGTCGGTCTGCNCNGGCTCGGACTGTTCGGTCGCGCCGCCGGGATCGTCGGCGNCGGCGGTCATGAAACAGGAGGTCAGGAGCAGTGCAGTCAGTGCGCCGAACGCGATATTGATTCGCATGTGCTTCATCCGAGTCGTGAGCCGTTGCCTGCGCGGCACCAGGTTTGCGGGTCCGTGGGTTTGCCTGCGGAGCGGATTTCGAAATATAGCCCGTCCCGGTCGGCGGCACCCGTTCTACCGACAGCGGCGACGGCCTCGCCGGCTGTCACCCACTCGCCGGTTTCGCGCAGCAACACTTCATTGTGACCGTAGAGGCTCATGTAGCCTTCCCCATGGCTGATGATCAGCAACAGACCAAAGCCGCGCAGCCAGTCGGAGAACACCACGCGGCCGTAGTGAATCGCGCGGACCGGCTGTCCCGCGTCCGCGGCGATGAAGATCCCGTTCCAGCGCAGTTGACCGGAGTTGCGTTGACTCCCGAAGCGGTTCACGACTTCTCCGGTAACCGGCATCGGCAACGCGCCACGGAGCGTCCCGAACGGTGCATCAGTTGCGCCCAGACCGCCAAACCCGTCGCTCAGACGTGTCAGGAGCGCTTCGAGTTCCTCGCGATCGCGGGTCCGTCGCGCGATCGCCGTGCCCGTTTCAGCAATGCTCTCCCGCAGTCTCGCAAGCGTCGCCGCGCGATTCACGCGATATTCCAGAAGCAGTTGGTGTTCCACTTCGAGGTCGCTGCGCAGATCGACCAGCGTCAGTGATTGCTCTTCGATGCCCCGGGTCACCTTCGCGAGTTCCGCGAGCGTTGTGCGGTAGCGGCCGATCTGTTCGGCACGCGCCGCATTCAGATAGTCGTAGTACGCGAGCATCCGGGCAACTTCGTTCGGATCCTGCTGATTCAGCAGCACTTTCACGTATTCCTGATTGCCGAGACTGTAGGCCGCCCGTATCTGCTGGGTCAGGTACCGGCCCTGCTCATCGCGGCTGACCGCCAGTTCGGCTTCCCGGCGCTGTAGCCCGCGCAGCTCGATTCGGCTCGTCTCCAGATCCTCCTCGATCTTGCGGATCTTCCGAAGCAGCTCGTTTTGCTGTTTCTCGTTCGTTTCCAGATCGGTTTCGAGTTCACCGGCTTCGTCCTCGGTTGCTTCGAGGTCGTCCTTGTAACCTTTGATCTCCTGCTGCAGTGCCTGGATCTGGCGCATGAGTTCGGCCGGGTCGATGTCGTTCGGAGCGTTCTCGGCGTTCGCATTCAGGGAGAGCGCTGCGATGATTAGCAGCAGTCGGGCGGTGCTCGACATCAGGAAGCCCGCGTCCGGATACGTCTGGCCAGCGTGCGGCCGGTCATCTCGGTCGGGATCGAAAGCTCCATCAGGTCGAGGATCGTGGGTGCGATGTCCGACAGCTTGCCACCTTCGAGCGCGAGTGCCTGATCACCGATGTAGATCAGTGGGACCGGCTCCGAGGTATGCGCCGTGTGGGGTTGTCCGGTCTGCGGGTCGTCCATTTGCTCGACGTTGCCGTGATCAGCCGTAATCAGGCACTGGCCGCCCATTGCCTCGACGGCTTCGACGATTTCGGCGAGACAGCCGTCAACGCACGCGACCGCTTCGAACGCAGCCGACATCACGCCGGTATGGCCCACCATATCTCCGTTCGCATAGTTGCAGACGATGAGATCGTGCTCGCCTGAGCGGATCGCGCCGGTCAGGCGGCGGGTCAGTTCGGGGGCGCTCATTTCGGGCTGCAGGTCGTAGGTCGCGACGTCCGGTGATGCAATCAGCTCCCGCGTCTCGCCGTCGAACGTGGTCTCTCGACCCCCCGAAAAGAAGAACGTCACGTGCGCGTACTTTTCAGTTTCGGCGATACGCAGTTGTGACATGCCGCGGCTGGCGATCGTTTCGCCGAGCGTATTGGTCAGGGTTGCCGGCGGGAACGCCGTAGCGGCGTGGCGCGCCAGTTCCGCCGAGTACTCGGTCAACATGACGAACCGGTCGAGGGCCGGAACGCGGGATCGCTCGAATCCGTCGAAGTCGGGGTGGACGAAGGCCGCGGTCAGTTCACGTGCGCGGTCGGCCCGGAAATTCATGAACCACACGCAGTCGCCATCCTCGATATGAACCGGCGTTTCACCGTCAGGGACGATGAGCGTTGGCACGACGAACTCGTCAGTCTCGTCCCGTGCATAGGCTGCTTCGAGGCCTGCCGCGGCGCTTGGCGCGCGGTGTGCCGCCACGCCGTCGGCGATGGCAGCGTACGCGGCTGAGACGCGGTCCCACCGGTTGTCCCGATCCATTGCGTAATAGCGGCCCGCGATACTGGCGATTCGGCCAGCGCCACGGTTGAGGTGTTCCCCGACCCTGGAGAGCGGAGCGGCAGCCGATTTGGGCGGGACGTCTCGGCCGTCCAGGAACGCGTGCAGATAGACGTGCGTGACGCCTCCGGCATGGGCCGCATCCACAGAAGCACAGATCTGGTCAACATGGGAGTGCACGCCACCGGGCGAGAGGAGTCCGAACAGGTGCAGCGCCCGGCCCGACTCGCGCAGCGTGTCGCAGGTCTGCAGGAATTCCGGATTCTGCGCGAACGAGCCGTCTTCGATCGCCCGGTCGATGCGGGTGTAGTCCTGATAGACGATCCGTCCCGCACCGAGGTTCATGTGGCCAACCTCGGAATTGCCCATCTGCCCCGCGGGCAGGCCGACGTCCTGTCCGGATCCCGACACGAGCGCGTGCGGGCGGGTGCTCCAGAGACGGTCCCAGGTCGGAGTTTGCGCCTGCGCGATGGCGTTTGCGCTGCGTTCGGTGCGGTGGCCCCACCCGTCCAGGACGATGAGGACAAAAGGCGTACGTTCAGACATNGGCTACCGGGCTGTCGACAGGGGCTATGGACGGGGTTGACCGTCGTGGCAACCCTGGATGGNCCGCCCTGGACGGGGCCGCCCTGGAGGGGTCGCCTCGGACCAGNCCANTTTAGCAGGGGGGCAGGGTCCGCCAAAGCCGTGACGATGACGCTTTGTAGTGATTTTGTGAGTCCCGGGGGCGGCATCAGGGCAGGACCACGGTATACTGCGCCGCGTTTTAGTCTGCGGGTGGGGGCCATGCTCGCGCAGATTTTCGAGTTCATCGCGAATCACTGGATTCTGAGTTCCATCTTTCTGGTGTTGTTGATCGCGTTCTTTGTCACCGAGGGCAAGCGGGGTGGCGCTGCCATCACGTCGACCACGCTCGTCAACCTCATCAACCGCGAGGGAGCGACGATCCTCGACGTGCGGGAGTCCAAAGAATTTGGTGCCGGGCACATTACCGGTGCGATCAATATTCCCTACGCTTCTTTTGACGGGCGCGCATCGGAACTCGACAAGTTCAGGGACAAACCACTCGTGGTTGTCTGCAAGATGGGGCAACATTCCGGCGCAATCGGACGCAAGCTGCTGGCGCAGGGGTTCGAAGACGTGCGGCGCCTTTCCGGCGGCATGAGCGAATGGCAGGCGTCCAACCTGCCTATGGTCAAATGACGGCTCAGGCAACAAGACTGGAGGTCATCATGAATAAGGTCGTCATGTATACGACGCGGTTCTGCCCCTTTTGCATGCAGGCGCGCGCCTTGCTCGAGCGGAAGGGCGTGGACTACGAGGATGTAGCGGTCGACAACGACCCCGAACTGCGCCGCGAGATGAGCGAGCGGGCGCGTCGGCATACCGTGCCGCAGATCTGGATTGGCGAGAAACATGTCGGCGGTTGTGACGAACTCTATCTGCTCGAGCGCGCCGGAAAGCTGGACGCGATGCTGGAAGCGGGCGCGTGAGTGAGCAGGACGCGGGGAATCAGGGCGCACAGTTTGCGCTGCAGCGCATCTATGTGAAGGACGCGTCCTTCGAGTCACCCCGTGCCCCGGCGGGGTTTCGTCAGCAGTGGAAGCCCCAGGTCAACATGGAGCTCAACACGACCCATTCGTCCATCGAGCAGGATCTCTACGAGGTTGTACTCGGGATCACAGTCACAGCCAAGAACGATGCTGATGACGTCATTTACCTCATTGAAGTGGCCCAGGCCGGGATTTTCTCGATCAGCGGTCTGGACAAGGAACCGTTGGCGCAGACGCTCGGCAGCTTTTGTCCGAGCGTGCTGTTTCCCTACGCCCGGGAGTTGATCGACTCGATGGCGGTTCGCGGTTCGTTCCCTCCGCTCATGTTGCCCCCAACCAACTTCGATGCGCTCTACGCCGAAGCCCGCAAGCGCGCGTCGGCACAAGGTGCGCAGACCCACTGACAGCCCCTAGCGCAGGCCGGTGAAACCGGTCTGTCGCAACGCTTCATAAACCAGGACCGCCACCGCATTGGCGAGATTCAGACTCCGACTGCCTTCGCGCATCGGAATCCGCAGCCGGTGGTCCGCCGGAAATCTGTTCAATACCCGCTCGAGCGGACCCCGCGACTCCGGTCCGAACAGGAGCAGATCGTTTGCTGCAAAGCGGAACGTGTCGTAACGCGTCGCGCCGCGGGTCGAGACTGGAAGGACTCGTTCCGGTCGTACGGACGCGAGGAGAGCCTCGAGCGACTCGTGTACCGCGAGGTCGGCGTACTCGTGGTAGTCGAGCCCGGCCCGTTTGAGGCGCGCGTCCGACATCTCGAATCCGAGCGGAGCGATCAGATGCAGCACCGTCCCCGTGTTGGCGGCGATCCGGATGATGTTGCCCGTATTCGGCGGAATCTCGGGCTCATAGAGGGCAATGTGGAGCAAAAAATCTCGTCTACACTTCTCGAGGAGTGCGCAGATTCTAGCGCCGTCGGGCGCTGGAGATGGTGATGTGCGTTCCGGAGACACGGCCGGCCGAGGCGGCTGGCCGCCTTGCAGCATGCCCGGATCGACTGCGTGACCGCAGCTGTACGGT
>PBVL01000251.1 GCA_002728675.1 Gammaproteobacteria bacterium | reverse complement strand
CGGTTGACAGCCTGATCGTCGACCCGCTATTCGAAGAAGGCCATATCGTCTTCGGACTCTTCTAGGACGGCGTGAAACACGTATTTCAGAAAGTCTTCGGCCAGAGCGGCATTGTCGTCGAGATCGGCGAATGCGATCTCCGGCTCAACCATCCAGAATTCCGCGAGATGGCGGCTTGTGTTGGACTGTTCGGCCCGGAACGTTGGCCCGAACGTGTAGACCTTAGATAACGCCAGACAGTAGCTTTCGACGTTAAGCTGACCAGACACGGTGAGAAATGTCTCGGTCCCGAAGAAATCCTCACTGAAGTCTGCAACGGGCGTGCTGGTGCCGTGCTCGAAGGGTAAGTTCGCAAAATCGAGGGTGCTGACCCGAAACAGCTCGCCCGCGCCCTCACAGTCGTTGGCAGTGATGATCGGCGTGTTTACCCACACGAATCCTTGCTCGTGATAGTAGCGGTGGATTGCCTGGGCGATTGTGTTCCGGACGCGGCTGACCGCCCCGATCGTATTGGAGCGGGGCCGTAAATGAGCGACTTCCCGCAAATGCTCGAATGAGTGATGTTTCGCCGCCAGCGGGTAGGCGTCGGGATCTTCGACCCACCCGAGCACCACGACCTCGAGCGCATGGATCTCGAAGGCTTGCCCCTTACCTTGCGAGGCAACCAGCCGTCCGCGGCATGTAAGCGCGCAACCTGCGGTGAGCGCCTTGATTTCGTCGGCGTAGTTTACGAGCGCTTGATCGCATACGAGCTGCACCGGGGCGAAACACGAGCCGTCGTGCAGGTGGACAAAAGACAGCCCTGCTTTGGAATCCCGCCGTGTGCGGACCCACCCTTTGACGATGACCTCTGTATCGATGGCAACTTGTCCGGCGAGCAGTTGCTTTACCGAACACGTTACCGGTGCATGTTCCGAATGTTCCATTGACCAGACTCCCTAGATCGCCATCGAACAGCAAGCTCGCCAGTTGACCGGCATTCTCCGCATTTGTGTCGTTGTCTTCGGTCTCACCAAGTGTGGCGCAACGTGTATTGAAGCACCTTGATACCGGGCACAGTGTCTTGCGGCGCCGGTGCCCGGTCGGGTCGGTAAGGATTGGCGGTGCCAGCGCTTTGCATCCGGGTAGGAAAATGCCAGCCCAACCGTTGTGATGCGGGAGCGTTTCAACCACCGGTCAGAGTAGCGCTGGACTAGTGGCTTTGCCGCGGGTCTAGCACGTAAAGCCCGTCCTCCAGCCCCGAGAACGTCTCGTCAATCTGTGGATGCGATACGGGCTCCTCTGTTTCGTCGAGCAACAGGTTCTGCTCCGAGACGTAGGCGTTATACGGCCCTTGCGCGTTCTCTGCATACAGGTGATAGAAGGGCTGATCCTTTTTCGGCCGTACATCAGCGGGAATCGATTCCCACCACTCCTCGGTGCTGGAGAATACCGGGTCGACGTCGTAAATCACCCCCCGGAATGGGTAGATACGATGGCGAACGATATCGCCGATCCGGAACTTCGCGAGACGCACTTTGTAGAAATCCTTCTCGTCCACCTGGGAAATTACCGCCGAGACGGTGCCTGGATTTGGATAGCCCCGCCAATGATAACCGATCACCGCTTTACCGGAGTGCGAGTGAGGTCTCGATTCGCCACCACTCGCTCTGTTTAAGCGTTGCCGTAGCGATAAAGTTTGGCCTCGGCTCGCCGCTACGACTAGGAGCCACGACAGATAGGAATGTTGAACTTGCATAGCCACGCCAAGGACTGGTGGAGATCTCGACGCATCGTTGCCGTGGCGTTTCTCGGGGCGGCGGTCATCTTGGCATGGGGACGCCCTTTGCATGCGGGTGCCCTGACGCATCAGCGTGGGGAATTCATCCCGCCAGGCTCGGTTGCTGCGTCGATCGTCAAGCTATGCGGCTTGGCGGTGGTCCTGGTCGTGCAACCCCACGAGGGCAAGGCCACCTTGTACGCCGGAGATGCGATGCGTGACAAGATGAAGGAGCTGGCGCTGGTGGACGATGCCGCTCCGGCTTACGAGCTTGCCGAGCTCTACGAGCCCATCGAATCTTCATGCCGGCAGATCCACGCCAACCACGAGCAGCTGAAGCGAACCCAAGTCAAGGACTGAACTGCTCGTTCAGGATCCGTTCCTCGAGGCTGTGCTCGGGGTCAAACAGCAATCGCATCGTGAGTTCGGGCGCTTCCTCGACCATGACTTTGACCACCCCTCGCGTCTCGCGCGCATCGGCGCTGACACTCACGGGGCGTTTCTGGTGGTCGCGGATCCGGAACTCCACCTTCGCCTCTCGCGGAAGCAGGGCGCCTCGCCAGCGTCGGGGTCTGAATGGGCTGATCGGGGTTAGTGCCAGCACACCAGCGCGCAATGGCAGTATGGGCCCGTGGGCGGAGTAGTTGTAGGCGGAGCTGCCGGCCGGGGTAGCTACAATAACGCCGTCGCAGATGAGCTCTTCGACCCGCGTCCGCTCATCGATGCGGATTTCGATCTTTGAGGCTTGGCCGGTCTGGCGATGCAGTGACACCTCGTTGATGGCAATGGATTCCGTGACGGTCCCTTCCTCAGTCTCCGATACCATGCGCAGTGGGTGCAGAATGGTTTCGGTTGCCGCGCTCAACCGCTCCATTAGTTCGTCGAGAACGAAGGCATTCATGAGGAAGCCTACTGTCCCTTGGTTCATGCCGTAGATGGGTAGCTCGGTGTCCATGTGGCGGTGCAAGGTCTCGAGCATGAATCCATCGCCGCCGAGCGCAACGATGACGTCTGCTTGGTCGATACGTGTCTGGCCGTACCGGTCGACAAGCGCCTGCAGCGCCTCTTGGGCGCTCTGCGTGTCGCTGCCTACGAATGCCGGCTTAGCTGGCATGAGACTGGAGGTTGAGGAAGTGCTTATAGATGCTCACGAGCTCGTCGGGCGAGAAGTTGATGATGACAATCTCGTTCCCGGGGGCAATGTAGTCCGGATCTCTCGACATACGCCCCAGGCGGAAGTTGTAGACCACCGAATTGCGAGCCTTGTCGTCGATTAAACGTCCGAGGAAAGAGCTCGAGTTGTCCGCTTCTCGTTCGTCGGCGTCCTGAGGAATGTGGACTTTGTAGGTGTCGATATCCTCCCCGCGTCGAATGGCCATCCCGCGAGCAAAGTTTTGGATGAGGCCGTCATGGATGATTCCCCACACCCCTTGGGTGTCTCCGTCGCGTACCGAGTGCACGTAGAAGACGGAGTCCTCGGTGACACCCTTGATGCCCGCAAGCAGGTCGGCTACGCGAGCGACTTCAGGGCGGTACCGCCCTTTGATTACTCGGACCATGTGCCCCCAACCTTCACTCGAGCTCGGCGCTTGGGCAAGTAGTTCCGACAATGTCGTCGGCTCGAGATACTCCATTACCTTGACCACCGAGACGGCGGAGCCGGCAGAGCCATGGCGCTTGAGCGCTTCGCGCACGGACACGGTCTGCACTTCGTCACCCGCGAGGATTTGAATCTTCTTCTCGAGGTTGCCCGCTGCATCCGCAATAAGCTTTTCAGGCGAGGAAAGATCGATTTGGGGCACCTCCTTGACGAGCGTGATCGGGGTATGCTGACGGAGGGTGTTGTCCAGCTTGAGATCCTTAAGAGAAAGCTCCTCGACGATTCGTTTCGCATTGATCTTTATCGCTTGCCGCGACGAGACAAAGTGGTCCGCGTTGGTGGCTGAAAGTGAGGTTGAAGCAGACTTCTTTAGCTTGTCGACGAACGCTTTCGCGTGACGCTCTGCGTCCGCTGCGCTCGATGGTGCGGAGCCGGCAGCCGGGCCATCAGCGCTTGCTACGGCCTTGGTTGAGACGGATGTAGGCGGCGAATCGGGCTGGCTAGGCCGGCTCTGGGTTGACGCAGCGTCGCTACGAGCAGTGCCGGGCTCGTCGCCCTGGCCGGTCGTCATTGCATCGGATTGCACCGTGGTGCCGGGCGTAGCGCTCGATTCGGCATGCGGCTGGGCCGAGTCGCTCTGATGCGGCGCCTCTGTCTGCGCTGTACGCTCTGAATCAGCTCGAGTTGACTCTCGTTGCTCACGCGCGTCGCCCGGCTGATCGTCGGCCGGGGCAGGGGTCTTATCGCCGTCGAGCAATGCAAGTGGGGCGACACCCTTCGTATGGTTTGACCACCACATGAAGCCGAGTCCCGCCACGGCGAGCGCGACGATGGCGATAATGATTCCTCGTTTCATGACCCGCTCTCCCTCTCTCGGTTGACGCTCGGCTTTTCGCCTAGCCTCGCTCCGATCCGGATCAGTCTACACGTGAAAAAAGGAGAGCCTACCCCCGCTGACCCCTCCCGGGTCTTGCGCTACGCAGGCTAGCACGCCGTCCCCCGCCTCTGACGGGGCGTTCGTTAGCGTCGGCCTCGAAGAGTGAGCTCAGCTCTTCGATCATCGTGCCGCTCAGTTGCTCGGCGTCTACGAGCGTCACCGCCCGCTTATAGTAACGCGTGACGTCGTGTCCGATACCGATTGCGATGAGCTCGACCGTATTTCCGGTCTCGATGTACTCGATAACATCTCGCAGGTGCCGTTCGAGGTAACTGCCGGGGTTGACGGATAGAGTGGAATCATCCACCGGCGCGCCGTCGCTGATCACCATGAGAATTCGGCGTTGCTCGGAGCGACCGAGCAGACGTTGGTACGCCCACATGAGCGCCTCGCCGTCGATGTTCTCTTTGAGGATCCCCTCGCGAAGCATCAAGCCGAGATTCTTGCGGGCTCGACGCCACGGGGCATCTGCGGGTTTGTAGACGATGTGACGCAGGTCGTTTAGTCGGCCTGCGTTCGCACGCTTTCCTTCGGCGAGCCAGCGTTCACGGGATTGCCCGCCTTTCCACGCACGGGTCGTGAAGCCGAGGATCTCCACTTTCACCCCGCAGCGCTCTAGTGTGCGCGCCAGGATGTCGGCACTGATTGCCGCGAGGGTGATCGGTCGGCCTCGCATCGAGCCGGAGTTGTCGATGAGTAACGACACGACCGTGTCTTTGAAGTCGGCCTCGGTCTCGATCTTGAACGAGAGTGCATGCAGCGGATTTGCGACGACGCGCGCGAGTCGTCCAGCGTCGAGCATGCCTTCTTCTAGATCGAATTCCCAGCCGCGCGATTGCTGAGCTAGCAGTCGGCGCTGGAGCCGATTCGCCAAGCGTCCGATGACGCTTTGCAGCGGGGCGAGATGCTGATCCAGCTGGGTCCGCAACCGGCCGAGCTCGTCGGACTCACACAGTTCGTCAGCCTCGACAATCTCATCGAATTCTGTCGTATATGCGTGGTAGGTCCCGTCAAAGGGCTCGTTGCGTCCGTCGTAGGGGGCCGGGGGTTGTTCGTCCGCGGAAGCTTCGTCTTCGCCGAGCGAGGACAATGAAAGCTCTGTCTCGTCGACGTCCATCTGCTGGTCGCCGTCTTCCCCCTCGGCCTCTTCCCCTTCTGCCTCGTCCGACGGATCACCGTCGGCGGAAACCGAATCCTCGTCGCTCGCTTCCTCTTCGCCGTCTTGCTCCTCGCCCTCGGAGTCCTCTGAACCTTGATCCGGGTCCTGGTCCATGAGGTCGTCGTCCTCGGCGAGACCGAGGATTTGCAGCACTTCGCGGGATTTGTCGGCGAATCCGCGCTGAGAATCGACGAGTTCGGAAAGCTCGGCTAGGGCCGGGGCGATCTTCGGCTCGAGGAGAGGCCGCCAAAGGTCGACCATTCGTGAGGCGGACGGCGGCGGTGCTTGCCCGGTGAGTGCCTCGCGGGCAAGCATTCTGAGCACGTCCGGCAAGGGCGCGTGTTCCCCTTGGGCGATTTCGGCGTAACCGCGACTCCGACAGTGCTCCTCGAGCGCCGCCTCCAGATTCTCGGCGACGCCGGCCATATGCCGCGTGCCAAGCGTCTCGCAGCGCACTTGCTCGAATGCGTCGAACACTGCCGAAGCATTCTCATCCGCTGGCGTACGAGCGCGATGGAGTGCAGGGTCGTGGTGACGCTGTCTGAGTGCAATCGCGTCTGCTTCGCCTCGGATCCGGGCGACTTCCTCGTAGGCGAGATCCCTCGGTGGTGTCGGCAAGTTGACGGTGGAGCCCACCAACGAGGCTTGAACGGGGCCGAACTGGACCTCGAGCTCGCCGTCATCGGCCATGGCCCGCGTAGTAGCGGACGTTACTTGCCGAAATGCCTCGATATCGGCTTCGGGGTTTGCGTCCGGACGCGGAACGGGCTTGCTCACTCAGAGCCTCCTAAGTCTGTGCTCGGTGGCCTTCTCGAGGCTCAACATCCGGGAAGCGGGGCGCACCGTTACCTAGACCAGCTTGGCGGAGACGCCGCTCTCGGGCAGTTCTGCTCCGAAGCAGCGTTGGTAATATTCGGCGATTATGCTCCGCTCGATTTCGTCGCACTTGTTGAGGAAGGTGAGGCGGAAGGCAAAGCCGACGTCATCGAAAATGCGAGCGTTCTCCGCCCACGTGATCACGGTGCGGGGGCTCATGACCGTTGAGATGTCGCCGTTCATGAAGCCTGAGCGCGTCAGC
Organism: Gammaproteobacteria bacterium; assembly: GCA_002728675.1. Classification (GTDB taxonomy): domain Bacteria; phylum Pseudomonadota; class Gammaproteobacteria; order Pseudomonadales; family Azotimanducaceae. The sequence goes on along the minus strand of PBVL01000251.1, from coordinate 14,507 downwards.
TCCGCCATCGCGACCATTGTGTCGACAGTCTGCGAATCGAAATCGGGCACCTTCGCCATCACGATCTCACGTTCCGCGTCATGTTCGAGGTAGTTCAAGGTCGCTACAACGTTCCAGCGGTCCATCTGGCCCTGGTTGATCTGCTGGGTACCGTGATACAAGCCTGTGGTATCACCCAGCCCCACCGTATTGGCGGTGGAGAACAGGCGGAACGAGGGGTGAGGGTGGAGCACCCGGGATTGGTCCAGCAGGGTCATGCGGCCTTCGGCCTCCAGCACCCGCTGGATGACGAACATGACGTCGGGGCGGCCGGCGTCGTACTCGTCGAAGACTATCGCCGTGGGTGTCTGGAAGGCCCAGGGCAGGATGCCTTCCTTAAACTCCGTAATCTGTTTCCCGTCGCGAAGCACGATCGCGTCTTTGCCAACAAGGTCGATTCGGCTGATGTGCGAATCCAGGTTCACCCGGATACAAGGCCAGTTCAACCGGGCGGCGACTTGCTCAATATGCGTCGATTTTCCCGTGCCGTGGTAACCCTGAATCATCACCCTGCGGTTGTAGGCAAAGCCGGCGAGGATAGCGAGGGTCGTGTCGCGATCGAAGCGGTAGGCATCGTCGGTCGGTGGGACATGCTCGGTCGCGACGCTGAAGGCCGGAACCTCCAGGTCACACTGGAATCCAAACGTTTCACTGACCGAAAGCTTGATGTCCGGGATCCCACCGGCAATGGGGTGCGTTTCGGCCGCAGACGTATTACTTGCGGGCATCGGCTCTCCTGTAGCGTTTGGCGCCTCGGCGCGGATTGAGGTCGCATCCCTGCGATCGAGCAAGCAGCCGCGGACCTTTGGGAAGGACGGACGACGTATTGTACACCGCTGATTTGCTGCGCATGAAGTCTAGATTGCTGGCTATCTTTTCTAGAGTTCCCTTCAAAGTTTCCCCCAGCTTACAGTCCGGAGGGCCACTCAAGGTTTTCTCAGAGCCCGCTCGGCGTACCAACCGTGCCCGGCCACGCCTCGAGAGTGGTTCGAGGTCTGCCCGCTAGTCGGCAGTTGTGATGAGGCTGCCGGCGACCACGGGACCCGGTTCGGCTCTGTCAGCAGTAAAAAATGTGAACCGCGCCGTTGCTGTCGTGGTGGGAAACTCACACACTCCTTGGGCAAATGGCCACGGGTGAAAGTCATGGGTAAGAATCGCTTCTTGGGCGCGTTGGTGTTCAGCTTCCTCGTTTCGGTTTCGGGTACGCTGCTCGCCGCCGACGCGGCCGGCAAGTTTGCAGTCAAGGGTGTTGCCCGTACGACGTGTGAGCACTTCACGAAAGCCTACGACGAGCAAAAAGACCGGCCGAATGCGTTCGTCCTATATACCGGATGGCTTGAGGGCTATTTGTCGGCGCTCAACGAGCGTACCGAGGGTACGTATGATCTAACGTCGTTCGAATCCACCTCGCTGCTCACCCGCTTGGTCTACCTGAATTGCCAGCGCGATGTTTCGATACCCTTCTTCAATGTGGTCCGGCGTCTGGCCGCTGCCCTGAATTCGACTCGAATTGCGACGTTTTCCGACATGGTTCCGGTGGAGGGTAAGGTCGAGTTGGAGGGCCAGGAGGCGCGGGAGATCAAGCTGATGATGTACGCTGAGACCATTCGCCGGGTACAGAACAACCTGACGTCGGCGGGCTATTTTAGCGATCCGGTGGACGGGGTCTACGGTGAGTCGACCCGTGCTGCGATGCGCGAGTATCAGGTGGCCAACTCGCTAACGGTCACGGGGTTGCCGGACCAGTTCACCTTGCTCAAGCTCCTTCGCCAGCCTCGTGCTGGCAAAGGTGCGGCCGGAAAGTCCGGCGGAAAAGGTGGTTGAGCGCGGTTAGCCGTCCGATTTCTCCTGTGACGCTGCTGGTGTTTGGCCAGCCTGCGCCGCGCGCATGGCATCGATGACCGCCTGTGTGATGTCGGCGCTCGGATCAAACCATAGCGCCGTGGACTTCATGACAACCACCCGTGCACCTTGGTTGGAGGCGATTGCTTGGGCAAAGGGCACGACCTCGGCGCGAAATTTACTCACTAGCTGAAGCTGAAACTGCTGCGCGCGTTGCCGTGCGGTGGCTTGGCCGCGCCGCAGCTGTAACTGCGCCTGTGCGGCAAGCCGGCGAAAATCGGCTTGCGCTTCATCGCTCGGCGTCTCTCCAAGCTTTTCTTTTTCCGCTTCCAGCTTTCCTTTGAGTCCTTGGGCGAGCTCGCTGACCTGGGTGCCAAGTTGTTGATTCGCATTGCTCAGCTGTTCGCGCAACGCGGCGTCGCGCCCGAGCGCGGCCGCGATCGCGTCGAGGTCGATGACGACAGTATCGTTAGCACTCGTCATGTTCTTCGGAAGCACGGGCAATTCACAGCCGGAGACCAGTACGGATGCACAGACGGTCAACAGCAGTGAACGAAAGACGGGCTTGAGCGTCATCGATGTTCCTTGGGGTGATTGAGACCTGTAGGGGGAGTCTAGTCTGCGCGGCGCATTCTAACGGCCTTGGTGACATCGAGAAACGCTGTTCGGGCCTCGTTAGTCCGACTCGGAGGCCAATACTGCCGCCCCGCTACCGTGGTTGGCGGGGTCGCGTTCGAAGACCGAAAAGGCCAATGAGAGCAATGGAGGAATAATCGCTAGGGTGAGCAGGGCTGACAAGGTTAATCCGCCTACCACGACCGAGCCGAGTCCCCGGTAGAGCTCGGAGCCGGCGCCCGGGAAAAGTACTAGAGGCAGCATGCCGAACACAGAGGTCAAGGTTGACATGAAGATCGGGCGGATGCGGTTTCGGGTCGCTTCCACGATCGCTTCGCCCCGGGACATACCCTCGTGCCGCAAGTGATAGAGCGCCTGATGTACGAGCAGGATTGCGTTGTTCACGACGATGCCAATCAGAATGACGAAGCCGAGCAGTGTCAGCATGTCGAGGGGTTGGAACTGGAACAAGTTCAGCACCACAAGGCCACCTACCGCGCCGGCTGTCGCAAGCGGCACCGAGAGCACGATGATGAGCGGATATACGAAGCTCTCGAACAAAATCGCTATCACGAGATAGACGATGACGAGCGCCATCAGGAGTTGGAGCACCATCGCGTCCCATGTCTGTTCCAGTTTGTTTGCGGTGCCTGATAATCCGAGACGGACCCCCGGGGGTAGCCCTTGTTCCCGCATTGGCGCAATCACCTCGGATCGGACCAGGTCCATTGCTGCCTCGAGGGCGAGACCTGGGGCGGGTCTGATCTCGATGGTGACAGTGCGGATCCGCTCACGGTGCCGGATTTCCGTCGGGCCGGAGGTAACATCCACTGCCGCGAGCGAGCGCGCGGGCAAGATCATCCCGGATCGGGTTACCACCGGAAGGCTTCCAATGCCTTGGGTTTCCCGGATCGCAGCGTCAGGCCCTGCCAGCATGAGATCGACCCGTTTACCGTCAACGGTAATTTCAGCCACCCGTAGACCGTCGTTGAAGGTATCAACTGTGTTGCCGAGTTCGCGGACCGACACGCCGTTATCTGCCAGGCGAAGGCGGTTTGGCGTGATTCGAACTTCCGGCGCCCCGAGCTCGAGCCCCGGCCGGGGTCTCAGCTGATGGCCTTCGGAGCGCGGCATCACCCGGGCGACCTTGCCCATGACCTGACCTGCTACCGCGAGGATCTGCTCAAGATCGGGGCCATAGATATCGAGATCGATCCGTCGTCCACCGCCGACTGTGCGTCCGAACAGGGACGGCTGGCTCATGAAACCAAACGTGCCCGGCTCTCGGAACACCGGCCGGCTGAGTACCGGAATAAGCTCGCTGGCACGATCCGCCTCTGCGCTTGTTGCGCCCACGAAGGTGCGTGAGGGCGTGGCGACAAAGAAGAAATTGTCCATCTTGGGCGGGTCCCCAGGCGCACTCGGACCGGGCGATTCGGCAAGCCAGTGCTTGCGTACCGTGTTCTCCAACCCTTTGGCGATCTCCGTGGTGGTACCCAGGTTGTAGCCCGGCGGAGGCAAGATCACTCCGAAAACGAGATTTCGATTGCCTTCGGGCAAGTACTCGAGCTTCGGCAGGTACTGGTAAGTCGCTCCGGTTGCGATCAGGGTGATAGCGGTGACGACGAGCACGGCAAGGACGCGTGAACGGCTGGTCGCCCGGGCAAGCCCCGACCAAGCCTTTACGAAGCTGCGGGCAAGTGCATCCAGTCCCGGAACCGGAAGCGAGTTTGTTGCGCCCACCCGGCCTGAGAGCAGGTTGCTCGCGAGAGCAGGAATTACGGTCACCGCGACGATCAGGGAGAGCAGTACGGCCACCGAGATCGCAACCGCGATGTCGCGAAACAGCTGGCCGACTTCCAGATCGAGCACCAGAATCGGGATGAATACCATGACAGTGGTCAGGGCGGATACGAAGACTGCGCCCCAGACGTGGCGAGTGCCTTCGTAGGCCGCTTCGGCTGCGCTGGCTCCCTGCTGGCGAAGCCGGTAGATGTTCTCTAAAACCACGATTGCGGCATCGACGACCATACCGACTGCGAATGCCAGTCCGGCGAGCGAAATCACGTTGATCGAGCGGCCGAGCGCTGTCATGGCCACGAATGAGCCGATGATTGAGACCGGGATTGCCAGCACGACAACCGTGGTTGCCTTCACTGAGCGCAAGAACACGATTAGCACGAGCGCGGCAAGCACGCCCCCGACGTAGATGTTCTGTTGCACGAGGGAGAGGGCGGATTCGATGTAGACGGTCTCGTCATAGACCTGCGCGAGCTTGAGTCCGCTTACTTTTACCGGGCCTTGGCTCAGCTCTTCCACCGCCTCGCGAATGCCGCGCATCGTCTCGATCACGTTTGCCCCGACTTCACGCTTTACGCCGAANGCGATGGCCGGGTTCCCGAGGTGGCGGATCCTCGCGCGGGGNGTCTTGTGGGCGAATTCNACCCGNCCGACATCGNCGACNGTCACCCGGGCGACTCNTCCGCTGACGGNGTCGCGCTGGGATCGAAGNACNACATTTGTCACATCTTCAGGNGAGCGCANCTGTCCTTCNGTGCGAACGACGTACCGTCTTTTCCCTTCTTCGACGTCACCTGCGGTAATGGANGCATTCGCTGANCGNAATCGTTGCACGACGTCGGTGACGGTAAGGCGGAATCTNGCAAGNTTNGTGGGNTCGATGACCACGCGNAGTTCCCGCTCGCTGCCNCCGTACACGTCCACACGGCCGACCCCGGGNACGCGTTCGATGCGATCGCGGACGTAATCCTCCGCGAAATCNCCGAAGGTATGCACCGGCGCCNGGGTCGCNGGCAAGCGGTTCAATATGAGCCATGCAATCGAGTTGTCNTCGCTGCCNGANGTCTTCAGCTCGGGCTCGTCTGCTTCGGTGGGATANCCGGACACTCGGTCCAGCCGGTTNGCAACAAGGAGCAGCGCCTTGTCCATATTCATCGANACGGAAAATTCCAAGGTNATCCGGGCCCGACCGTGCTCGGCGGTACTGCTGATCTCCTCTAGCCCTTCGAGGCCTTTGAAGACCTCNTCCTGACGATTGATGATCTCGCGCTCGATTTCCGCCGGCGCNGCTCCGTACCAAGTCGTAGTGATCGTGATGATGGGTCGCGTNACGTCCGGAATGAGCTGGATCGGGATCGTCTTCAGCGCCACCAGNCCGAACATCGTNACCATCATGATGGCGGCTACGACCGCGATAGGNCGNTCTATTGATANNCGAATGAGGTTCACGAATGTTCCGGCGATGTNCTACGAGCCGCNCTCGAACTGGACTTTCTGGCCTGGTCGAAGCCGTTCATTCCCTCGGACCACNACCNGCTCCCCNCGGTTCAATCCGCTCAGTACCTCGAAGCGCGCNCCGACTGCTTCNCCAAGCCGTACCGGCCGTACTTGAGCGGCNTCGTCNANGACCACGTAGACGATCTGCTTNCCGCGCCGGTTGAGNACCGCGTCTTTGTGGACNGACAGAATNGTNCGAGGCTNNCCAATNGGNACGTCCACGACGANCGACTCNTTTCTCNCGAGTTTCCNGGGNCCCTCGATTGCGGGTGTCAGNCGCACCGAACGNGTTCGGGTGAGGGGATTCTCGTCGGGAATGATCGCACGCACCACCGCGNTNAATCGCGCCTTGGAANCAAGNTCGAAGGTGACGNCGGTGCCAACTGCCAATCCCCCGAGCCGATCGGTNGGNACGTCGANCTCGAGCTCCATCTCGTTGTCGTTCAACATNGTCACNACCCCATCGCCGGGNCGTAGATATGCGCCCAAGGATGTNTGTCGTTNCAGAATTACGCCCGAGTAGCTNGCTTTGACCGTGGTACGCTCNAGCCCGATNTCNCCGATGCGTTTNTTGGCTTCGGCNCTGGACAGCGCNGCGCGTGCTTCGCGNACTTCGCTGCCGAACCGCACAACCTCTTGACGCTGGTCTTCGTANCGNGCTTTNGGAAATGCNGCCGAGCCCTTGAGTGCGATCAGTCGNTTCATCTCTTGCTGNGCCAGNTCGAGCTTTGCGTTNGCGGTGGATAGTTTGGCCGAGTGAATTGCGATCTCCGCCNNAGCNCGNGAGAGCTCCGCCCGGCGCAACGCATCGTCCTGCACGACGANAACATCACCTTTGTCNACACGGTCNCCGACCTGAACCGCAACCGACATCACTGCACCGGCCACCCGNGCGGCAATTATCCCGGACTGGCGGGGAACGACCCGNCCAATNATCGGCAATGTCTGGTTGATNGGCTCCGAGCGNACCTCATTTATGTGNACTCNAGCGGCGCGNCCTTGCGCCCACGNGCTGGTTGCNAGNAAGGCCAACAACGCCGCAATCACCCATCTTTGAAGCATGTAGGANCCTCNCTCCNCGCTCGAGGTGGGCTCGAGCNNGGAGTNTACAGATAAAGCCAAGGAAGCAAGAGGCTGAANACAAGNAGCANAATCACCGTCAGCGGGATCCCCACCCGGAGGAAATCGGTGAATGTGTACCCGCCCGCATTCATGACGAGCAGATTGGTCTTGTAAGCCATCGGTGTTGCGTAGCTCATATTGGCGCCAAAGAGCACCGCGAGCACGAATGGTACCGGTGANAGCCCCAGCGTACCGGCGATGCTGGCGGCGATCGGGGTGCCGATCACCGCGGCCGCATTATTGGATACGACGTTCGTCAGCACTGCCATCATCGTCATCAAGGCAGTGAGAACCACGGTGGGGCTTGCCCCCTCGAACAGGTGCAAGAAAGCTTGGGCGAGGAAGGCGGTGCCACCGGTGGATACCAGAGCGCTACCGAGCGCCAACGAGGCGGCCACGATGAGGATCACTTGGGCATTGAGGGCGTGCGTGGCATCGCGCCAGCTCAGACACCCGGTGAGGATCATGGCTAGCGCCCCCGCAGTGGCACTGAGCGCGATCGGCAGCCAGCCCGCCACTGCGACAATAATGATCGCGAGCATGATTCCCAAGGAAATAGGCGCGCGAGTGCTGCGCGGCAAGTCGGCGGTGGCATCGAGAACGAGAAGATCGGCTTCTTGCTTTAACGCGGCTATCTGCTGCTCGGCGCCTTGCACCAGCAGGACGTCGCCGGAACGCAAGCGCATGTCGGCAACCCCCAGCCGTGAGGGTCGGTGCGCCTGACCGACCCGATGAAGTGCCAGTGCGACGAGCTGGTATCGGTCCAGGAATCTCACATCGCGCAAGCTCACCCCGACCAGCGGCGAACCTTGAACGATGGCAAGCTCGGCGAGCTGTTGTCCGGGAGCTTCGAGGGGATGCTCGTCGTCTACCGGTTCTTCCCCTCTGTACATTTCAGCCCCCAGCAGTTCTCGGAACTCGTTCAGCTGAGCTGGCGTATCCTCGACGTAGAGCCGATCGCCAGCGCGCAAGCGCACGTCGGGTAACGGGATGAGGGCTGAGTCGTCGCCTCGGCCGATGCGCGAGACGCGGAGTCGGCCGTCAGTACGGCCCAGAGCTTCGCTCAAAGACGCTCCGATCAGCGGGCTATCTTCAGTCAAGTGAAGCTGTGCGGAGAACACCCGAGGAGAGAAGTCCGGCGCTTGGCCGTCGCGCTTGGGTAACAATCGCGGCGCGATCAGCCACAGGTACAAGATGCCGACNCCACCTGCTAGCGCGCCCGGCACGACGAAGTCGAACATGTCGAAGCTCGCGATGTNCATGTCCCGCGCGACNGTCACCACGAGCANATTCGTGGATGTGCCGATGGTGGTGCTCATCCCGCCAACCAGCGTNGCGAANCCCATTGGCATGAGCACCCCGGTAGGGGATGNCCCGGTGCGAAGGGAAACNCCGATCAGNATGGGGAGNAGNAAGACGACNATTGGNGTGTTGTTGATGAAAGCNCTGAGTGTGCCNCCGAGAAGCAGCGTGATGAGNAGCGCGCTCGTCGGNCTNATCGCCCAGCCACGGGCGAGCATTCTTCCAATCGGCTCGAGCGCTCCGGTCCGGACGATCCCTTGTCCCGCGACCATCAGTGCNGCNACTGCNACCAGNGCCTCGTGCCCGAAGCCAGAGAAAAACGATATTCCGNGCACGANGNTGCCCTCGGTGTTNCGGTAGGGGGCNATNTCGAACCCGATNGAAAGCACNGCGATCACGAGCAAGCTCGTCGACTCNAGCGGGAAGCGATCCTGCTTCGCNAAGAGCACGAGAGCGACGGCGGTAAGCACCATCGCGAATATCGCGTGCGGGTCNGGAGCGGGGAGCGGAACGGTCATTTGCCTTCTTGCCNTGCGCGGGTGCGGGGATTCAACGTNGCCTGNAGTGCATCACCGAGCAGGTTAACCGATAGNACGGTGANGAATATCAACAATCCNGGGTAGAGCGCCAGGTGGGGGGCGGAATGGATGAGTTCCTGNGCATTGCTGAGCATGTTCCCCCAGCTCGGCAGGGGTGGCTGGATACCCAGACCCAGGAAAGACAGCACCGACTCCAAAAGCACCACGTTGCCCACCGCGAGTGTCGTGGCGATGATGAGTGGGGTGGCCACGTTTGGGAGGATATGCACGAACATTACCCGCCCGGCTCCNGCNCCGGCGGATATNGCTGCCTGNATATAGTCCATCTCGCGCACCGACAAAGTGGCGCCGCGCACCAGCCGGGCGACGCCGGTCCATCCNAACAACGCGACGATGACGACGATGCGGTACAAACTGAGCCACTCGNNATCGAGGGTACTCGAGTCAATGCCNAGCTTCTTTACGTCGATAGCGGCAAGCACGATNAGCAACGGGAGNAAGGGNAGGGATAGCACCCCATCGGTNGTCCGCATCAAAAACGCATCGATGCGGCCNCCAGCATANCCTGCCCAGAGNCCNATCAACGTACCNATGNTCGCTGCNCCGCANGCGCCGGCAAGGCCTACGAGCAGAGAGACTCGGCCNCCGTGNAGCAGTCGNACNAGNAGGTCNCGCCCCAANTCGTCCGTGCCGAGCCAGTGNNCGTCGCTCGGNCCTTGAGCGCGGGCNAAGAGATCNATGGCGGCCGCTTCCGGGCCGAGTAACGATTCNACCCAGGGAGCGCANACCACTGCCGNGGCAAGGNTTGCAAGTATCACNNTNGCGAATATNCCGCTTGGCAGNCNNAANAAGNGNCTCGGGGNCACCATCATCGGTAGCTGATNCTTGGGTCCAGCCANGCGTAGAGGAGATCGGCGGCAAGATTCCCCGCNAGGGTCACCGCGGTGGCCAATAGGAGTGCAACCAGGGCGAGATTGAAGTCACTACCCATGATTGCGTCGAAGATGAGCTTTCCCATCCCCGGCCATGCAAATATGGTTTCCGTGATGAGCGCGCCCGAGAACAATGTGCCGAATTCGAGTGCGAGAATGGTTACCACGGGTATCAGAGCGTTGGGTAATCCGTGCCGCCAGACAACCCGCGCTTCGCTTGCNCCTTTGGCGCGCGCNGTGCGCACAAAGTCCTGAGACATCGCNTCGATCATCGCNCCGCGCACGAACCGGGTGTGCCCGCCNACCGACGCGATGGTCAATGTTGCCACTGGAAGAACGAGGTAGCGCCATTGCTCGAAACCTGACACNCCNTCAGCTGCGCCGGTGCCACTCGCGGGAAGCAGGCCCCAGGTGACGGCAAAGATGATGATGAGTACGAGCGCGAACCAGAATACCGGGACCGAGATGCCCGCGAACGCCAAGACATTGATCGCGTGATCGCGGGGTCCGAAAGGTCGCATGGCTGCATACACTCCCGCGGGGAGCGCGATGGCGAGCGCGAGCAGGAAGCTTGCCCCGAGCAGCATCAGGGTGTTCCCCAACGCGGGAGCGAGCACNTCNAGNACNGGGGTGGCATACAGACGCGAGTAACCGAAATCCCCGCGGAGGGCAGCGGTGAGCCAGTGCCACCATCGAGAGACGATCGGTTGGTCTAGTCCGTAGAGTGCCTTGAGCCGTTTCGCGTCCTCCGGGGTTAGATCCGGATCCGCCGAGACCATGAGNTCGATAGGNTCGCCGGGCATGAGTCCGATGAGCCCGTAGACCGCGAATGAGATGACGAGGAGCACGAGCACGCTCTGGGCAAGGCGATATGCAATCAGGCGGAGCACTGGGCCAGCTTCGTCTAATCTTCAAGCGGGAAATGACAGGCAAATTGCCGGTCGTCATTGCCCGTGCCCGTTAGTGCGGGACGGCTCTCCCGGCATCGCGGTGCTGCCCGAGGGCACCGAGGTGCGAATGCACATCCGCGGGGGATCTCGAAGGCGCTCGGCACTTCTCCAACCGGTAAATGGGCGGGGGAGGTGAGAGCGTCGGAGGGCAACCGGGGAACCGCGTCGATCAACGTGCGGGTGTAGGGGTGACGCGGTGAGGTAAAGAGGGCGTCGCGGGCGGCAATTTCCACGATACGGCCAAGATACATAACTGCGATGCGGGCAGCCAGATGCTCGACTGCGGCTAGATCGTGGCTGATGAAGACATAGGCAATACGGTGCTCGGTGCGCAGATCATGCAATAGATTTAGGACCTGGCTCTGTACGGAGACGTCTAGGGCGCTCAGCGGTTCGTCCGCGATAAGTACCTCGGGCTGGAGTGCGAGCGCGCGCCCGATAGCCACACGCTGGCGCTGACCTCCGGAAAGCTCGTGTGGGTACCGCTCGAGCCAGTGTTTCGCGATCCCGATCTGTTCGGCGACCGCATGCACCCGCTTCCGCCGTGCGGTGCGAGAGCCCCAAGGACCTGCCCGCTGGTGAATCGCAAGCGGCTCCGCGACGATCTGGCCTACCGTCAATCGCGGATTGAGCGAGGTGAATGGATCCTGGAAGACCATTTGAACGTTGCGCCGAAAATCACTGAGGTGTCGTTGAGGCGGCAAGCGGCCGAAGCGACCCCATGAGGGCAATCTACGCCCGCGGAATCGCACCTCACCCTTCTCGGGAGCCAACAGCATTCCCAGTACCTTGGCTGCAGTTGACTTCCCACTACCGCTTTCACCCACCAAGGCGAGTGTCTCGCCGGGATTGAGCGACAGTGAAACGCCGTCGAGCGCTTTGAAGCGACCGCGCGAATGCCACGGGCCGCGGCGCGACGGTAAGGGGAAGCTTTTCACGATGTCGAGACACTCTAGCAGTGGCGTCATCATGCTTGCCCCTCAGTTCGGTTGAGCGGGTTGAAGCAAGCGATTCGCCGTCCGTTGCGCGCGTTCGTCAGTGGCGGGACGGCTACGTGACATTGCGGTTCTGAATACTGGCAGCGCCGTGCAAACGCGCACCCATCGCTCAAGGGTCCGCTTTCCTCCAGCGCCGGCAACGCCGGGAGGCGGGTCCGGCGGTGACCGAGGCGGGGTACGGTAGCGAGCAAGGCTGCGCTATAGGGGTGCTCTGGGGATTCGAAGAGCGCTCGCGTCGGCGCGGTTTCGACGGGTCTTCCGGCGTACATGACCAAGACCTTGTCTGCCAGATCAGAGATAACCGCGAGGTTGTGGGTAATGAACAGGATCGCCATGTTTCGGTCTTCGGCGAGGCGTCGGACGAGGTCGAGGATCTGGGCTTGCACCGTGACGTCCAGCGCGGTGGTTGGCTCGTCGGCGATAAGCACTTTGGGCCGGCACGCAAGCGCCATCGCGAGCATTGCACGCTGGCGCATTCCCCCCGAGAGCTCGTGAGGGTAGGCGCGCGCTCGCCGGCTTGGATCTGAGAGCTGGACCTCCGCGAGCGCTTCGATGGCTCGCCGCTGCGCCGCTCGTGCACCAGCGCGCTCGTGAATCCGGTACATCTCGGCAACCTGGGCGCCGACCGTCTGCACGGGGTTGAGTGCGGTCAGTGGTTCCTGGAAAACCATACCAATATCGCGTCCTCTGATCGCGCTGACTGCGTTAGCACCGAGGCCGAGAAGCTCCCGCTCCTCGAGCCGGATACTTCCTCGCGCGGTCGCCCCCCCCGGCAACAGACCCATGACCGCGAGGGCGGTCATGGTTTTCCCACATCCGCTTTCACCGACCAGGCCGATGCATTCCCCGCGGTTGATCGTAAGCGAGACTTCGTTCACCACGGGTTGACCGTAAATGCTTACGGACAGACGGTCGAGCGTAAGCACGGCGTCCTTCGACGCAGCGTTCACTCGCCTAACCCGTGTGAACGGTCACGCCGTTCGCCCCCGATTGTTTCGCGCCTTGAAGCCACTACTGGGCAGCCGAGCGCCAGCGTTCGATCCATAACGTGCTCGGAAACTGGTGACCGGTAGGTGCTACTCCGGTCAGTGTTCTTGGGTAGATATAGGCGTTCGCGCGGAAATAAAGCGGAAGCACTGGCAGGTCTCTCGCATAGATCGACTGTAGCTTGGACCAGAGAATGCGACGTTTCGTTCGGTCGAGTTCGACCTCGATGGCGTCGAGTAGGGTGTCCACTTCCGGGTTTTGGTAGCCAGTGGTGTTCTGCCCGCTCCAGCCGTTGGCTTGCGTTGGGATCTCCGATGAGTGCAAGGTCGAACGCGGCACGCTCTCAGGAGACGAGATCCAGGCAAACATCGCCATGGAAGAGAACTTACGCTTGCTGACCGTTTCTCCGAAGAAGACACGGGCGGGCTCGTTGCGAATCTTTACGTCGACCCCGATGCGACGCCATTGGCTCTGAAGGACTTGTTCGACAAGCTCTCTGGTGCGGTTGCCGGCAGTGGTCATGATCTCGAGGGTGAGCTTGTCACCTTGCTTGTTGTAGCGAATACCTCGGCGAAGCGATCCCCACCCCGCTTCTTCGAGCAGCCGCTTTGCTTTCTCGGGATCGAACGGGTAACGCGGCACGTCCGGCTCGTAGATCCAATCGAGTGGGCTTACATTCGAGTGAGCGACCGGCTGCTTTCCGCCAAAGAGCTGGCGACTGATCGCTTCACGATCGATGCCGTGAGCCAGGGCCCGGCGAACCTTCCGATTCGCGAGGATAGGATTGCTCAGGTTGAAATCGATGTGCTCGTAGATCAGACCCGGCTTGTATTCGTAGCGGTACCGGGAGGGGTAGCGTTTTTCAAACGCGAGGGCTTGATCGAGTGCCAGCCCGAGCTCGCCTGCGATGTAGTCGATGCTCCCGGATAGCAGATTGGCTTCGAGTGCGGCAGTCTTCTGAATCACCCGAAGGGTGACCCGGTCATAAGCCGGTTTTGGGCCCCACCATCGGGGGTTCGGCTCGAGCACGATGTGGGAGCCGCGGTGAACGGAGCTGATGCGGTAGGGACCAAAGTGCAGGCCGGGATTCGTCGGGTCGGTCTCGAACCGAGTTCGATACCGATACTGGGTGACGTCTGCCTCGAAAATCGTGCGTTCGAGGTGTGCGGGGAGCAACTGCAGGCTGAGTGATTGGTAGTCGAACGTTATGCGGTCGCCGTGTACCGTGAAACGCTTCTCCGAGAGTTTGTCGATGGCTAGTATTCGACGATATGCCTCTTGCCCTGCGACGCCCGATTTGGGGGCTTTGCCGACGCGCCAGGTAAAAACCACATCGTCGGTCGTGATCGGTTCGCCGTCGCCCCAGACCGCTTCGGGCGGGATATCGTAGGTGACTGCGATACCTTCGGTACGGCCGTCCTTTGCTCTTTCCGGCGCGAGTGGCTCGATGACAGCGGTGCCGTCTTCGAGGCTCGGCAAACGTTCGCACATCAAGCATGCCACTTTCCAGTCGTGTCCATACGCGGTGAGCGGCCGGCGAACCATGCCAAGCACGTAGACCTTGGCGAGCATTGATTCGATGTTCGGGTGCAACGTTGCCGGGTATTGCGTGATCCCGATCACTAGCTCGCTCTTCTGGGCGGCTGAAGCGAATGACGCGGCGCAAACGAGTAAACCGCCGATGACAAGACCGAAGTTGCGTTTTCCTCTCATCACCACATCATACCCGGCGGCATAGCGCCGGGCTGTGTTGTCGTTCCTGCGGCCCCACGCCGGGCCGGGCTAAGGGAGAGCTGGTAACCGGGCTGTGTCCCGAAATACCCCCGACCCCCCCCCCCCCCCCCCCCCCCCCCCCCCCCCCCCCCCCCCCCCCCCCCCCCCCCC
>PBVL01000084.1 GCA_002728675.1 Gammaproteobacteria bacterium | reverse complement strand
CAACACCCCGGAATCGATTACCAATGCCCCATCAACACTCTGGGGATCAACATGAACAACCTACTGGCTTTACACAACTAGCGGCGCATCGTGCGGAATTCACGTCAGGAAGGGATGACAACGATTTGTTTTATTTGGAAATCGCTTCTGCAGCTTTCAGCACCTTGCCGAGCGAGGGGCGTATCCTGAAGCCCGCCTCAGCAAACTTCGCCCGGATCACTCCGTCGTCGTCCAGCAGGAAGATGCCCGGGTGAGGCACGCCGTAGGCGCGGTGACCCTTCTCGTAGGCTTCGTTCAGGATTCCAAATGCGATTGCATGCCGCGCTCGTTCGTCAGACAGCAGCGGGAACGGCAGTTCGCGGCGCTGGGCGAACCGACGGTTGGTTGCGGGTGAGTCATAGGTCATCGCCACGACGGCAATCCCCAGTTTCTCGAACTGACCATGGGCGTCTGCCAGCTGCACGAGCTGCTTTTTGCAGAAGGGTCACCAGTCCGAGGAGCGGTTGAAGAGAAACAGCAGACCGTTGCGGCCTTTCAATGAGTCGAAATCTCGCTCCACACCGGTCTGGTCGCTCGCCTCGAAGGATGGAAACGGCGTGCCGACCGGCAGACCCACAGCCCACTCGTCGGCTGCTGCGACCGCGGTCAGCATTGAGAATACACAGGCAATCAGCGTGCGCATGGGGCTCCTCGATTCCAGTCGGCGTCAATATTGGCGGGCCTCGCGGGTGTCTGCAAGCCTCTGTGCGCGACCGGCAACGTGGGCGGGGCGGGGTCGGGCAGCGAAGCCCGATCCTTGTGCCAAGCTTGTTGAGGGGCGGCAATCCGTTGTGCACCCAACCAGCGGAAGTGTCATTGTGGGAAATCCGAGCCAACCCGTGCCGCGCGCGCCACAAAACGGTCGTGAAGCGGAACAATCGATGGCAATCAGCACACTCTGGGACCGGATCCCCCTCAGCATCTGAAGGGCCGTGACGCCGCGGTTGATGAAGTCGCGTGTGCGACCCTCGAGCGGCTGCTGGGCGGGCAGAATGCGGACGGCATTGCGCTGAAGGTCCAGGCCCGGGTTGCCACCGATGACACTGCGGTCTTCATTGTGGCTGATGACAGCCCGTTCGTGACGGACAGCGTCCTCATCGCCCTGGGCGCCGACGGCGCGCAGACGCGATTTTTCGCGAACGACGTGGTGCGTCGTGAGGCGCACCCACCGACTGCAATCTTCTATGCGGAGCTCGACGCCCTTGATACCGGGGACCTTGCCGCCCTCGAAGTCCGGCTGCGGGAGACACTGCTGGACGTCAAAGCGGTGGTCGCCGATTTTGCGGCAATGCGTGAACGGCTGACTCTCGCACGTGACGCGCTGGCCGACTGGGGCTTTGGGGGGGAGGACCTGGAAGAGGCCAGGGCGTTTCTCGAGTGGCTCGCCAGAGATCACTTTGTTTTCCTCGGTTTCCGCGAGTTCGATTACGGTGCGGGGACACTCCGCCAGGTCGATGGTGCGCTGGGGATACTGAGCAGGCGCAAAGGGACCGGGGAACGATAGATTGACACGCAGGATTCGGGCACACGGGACTTCCTGCTCGCAAAGGTTTCGGTCTCGTTCTCGAGGTCGGGGCCCCGGTCCAGGGTGCATCGTCACGTCTACCCTGACTATGTGGGCATTCGCCGGCTGGGACCCGACGGCTCCGTCACAGGCGAGCTCGGCTTCCTCGGCCTGTATACCTGGAGAGTCTTTCTGCAGTCGCCCTGGGAAATCCCCGTGGTCCGACGCAAACTCGAGTCCGTGACCCGGCAGTCGCCACTGCCTCCCGCCAGCTATGACGGCAAGATCCTCCACCACGTGCTCGAGACGTTTCCTCGGGACCAGTACTGTCGGACGAGGTCGTGGACCTCGTTCTAACCAACAACAGACGCCAGGCCCGTGCGCTCGCTCTGGGCGAAACCGCGGCACGCCGGGACGCCTTCGGCATGGTGGACCTGATCCACACGCTGGAAGCGGATCAGGGACTCGATCGGGCCCTCGAAGGGCTGCCCGATGACCGGGACATGCTTCCGCGCGGACTCACCCGACCTGAGCTGGCCGTGGTCATGGCTTACGCGAAGATGGACCTCAAGGCACGTCTGCTGGAAACCCCGTTCGACACTGACCCGTGGTACGACGCGGCCATGCGGGGCGCCTTCCCGGCGGGTTTGTTGGAGGCCCATCCCGAAGCGCTCGAGGGGCAGCGGCTGCGGCGGGAAATCACCGCGACCCAATGGACCAACGATGTCATCCATCGTCTCGGCATCGGTTTCTGTTGTGACGTGCTCGAAGCGACGAATGCGTACATCGAAGCTGTGGCGCGCGCGATTGGGGTCGTAGATGGCTTGTTTGGGCTGTTCGATCAGTTCGATGTACTCGAATCGTCATCGGATCAGTCCGCTGAAGGTGTCGCAGACAGGGATCGGGCAACGCTCGCGCTGCGCCGGGAGGCGCGCCGCGCATGTACCTGGCTGCTGCGCGGCGGGTTCCTGTCCGAGCGTATCGAGTCGACCATACAGCGCCTCCGACCGGCGCTCTCCGGCGGCGGCTTCGACGCGTTGCCAACCGTGCTTGCCGCACTCGAACTCGGTACCGACCCGGCTGACGCGCTGGACCGTGCGGTGGATCTGGCGGCGACGTTGCGGATTGCGGACATCGGGGGCGCGCTGGAGTGTGCGTTGATCAACTCGCCCTGGGCGAGGCTCGAAGCGCGTCAGTTGGCGGACGATGTGACCCGCATGATCGCCACGGCAGCCGCGAATCCGGAAGTCGCCGAACGCCTCGCCGGGCCTGACCTCGCGGCATGGCTGGCGACCGTGCAGGAACTCGCCACCGATGCGCTGCCCACGGGCGACGGTCATGAGGCAGTCGAGCAGGGCACCAATCTCGTGCGCCTGCGGGTCATCGTGCGGCGCCTGCAGGATCTCGCTCACTGACTGGCCCACAAGACGCTCCGGCGCAGCTTGCCCGTGCCAAAGCAAAAGGCCATGATCGGCCTCCCATCCACCTCCGGTTCCGTCCGTGTTTCGAGTTGAACCCCTTCGCGAAGCGGACGCACGCGCGATTCTCACGTGGCGGTATCCGGAGCCGTACGAGTTCTACAACCCACCCGACGGCGGGCGTGACGACGACTATGTTCACGCGTTCCTCGACCCTGACCTGCAGTTTCACGCCGTGAGGGACCGGGAACTGATGCTCGCGGGGTTCTGCTCCTACGGCCTCGATGGACAGGTACCGGGGGGCGACTACTCCGACGAAGCCCTCGACATTGGCCTCGGCATGCGCCCTGAGCTGACCGGCAAGGGCCACGGTGCGGAGTTCTTCAAGGCCATTCTGCTGCACGGGACTGCCGTCTTCGCACCGGATCACTTCCGCCTTACCGTCGCCCAGTTCAACGCGCGTGCAATGCGCCTGTACGAGGGGTTCGGGTTTCGCGAACAAAGCCGTTTCGAGCAGCGCTGGGTGACCTACAGCGTCCTCACACGGAGTGCGGATTGACCACGCCCAAGCGCCCTTTCAGGGTGGTCGAGATCGATCACCTGGTGCCCCGAGTCGCCGGTCTTGCGGCATCGCTCGGCTTCTACTGTGAGGCGCTCGGCTGCACGCTGGAACGCGAATTGCCCGATCTGGGTCTCTACCAGCTGCTGGCAGGCCATCAGTTGATCGATCTCGTTCCGATCGGGAGCGCGCTCGGAGGCAAGACCCCGAGGGGGACGGGCACGAACATGGACCACTTTTGCATCAACATCACGCCGTTCGACGCGGGCGACCTGTCTGGATGGCTCGACGTGCATGGCATCGAGCACAGTGATTCGGCGCGCCGCTACGGCGCACACGGATTTGGCACGTCGGTTTATGTCACCGATCCTGACGGCAACACGGTTGAACTCAAGTCCGGGGAGCCCGTCTTGTAACCCGGCCGCACATCGCTATACGCTGTCTGCACGCGACAACAAGAACGGTGGCGAAGCAGCCGACCAACAATACGCGGAGCGCATCATCTCGGACTTCAAGAACAAGGTCGTCATCGTGACGGGCGCAGGGCGCGGCCTCGGTCGTTCGCACGCGCTTGAGTTCGCGAGCCGGGGAGCCCGGGTTGTCGTCAATGACCTCGGTGGAGCCGTCGACGGGACGGGAACCGGCAACACGGCACAGGCGGTGGTCGACGAAATCGTTGATGCTGGCGGAATCGCAATTGCCAACACCTGCTCCGTCGCGGAACCCCAGCAGGCGCAGGCAATCGTCGACGATGCCGTGACCGCGTTCGGGACGGTGGACATCGTCGTGAACAATGCCGGAATCCTGCGGGACAAGACGTTCGCGAACGTCACGTTCGAGAATTTCCAGGCCGTGCTGGACGTCCATCTGATGGGGAGCGTGTACGTCACCCGCGCCGCCTGGCCGATCCTGTCAGCGAAACAGTGGGGCCGCGTCGTCCTGACGAGTTCCGGCTCGGGCATCTTCGGTAACTTCGGACAGGCGAACTATGCCGCCGCGAAGATGGCTCTCGTGGGCCTGATGAACGTGCTGCGCCTGGAAGGTGGACGCAAAGGCATTCGCGTCAACTGTCTGGCGCCAGGGGCGACAACACGCATGACCCAGAACCTCGACCGCAACCGCGGGCGTCCGTCCTCGGTCAGCCCCGCCGTTCTGTACCTGTGCAGCGAGAATGCGCCCAACGGGATCATCCTGCAGGCGGTGGGCGGGAGCTATGCCATCGTGGAGACGCGAATCACCTCCGGGATTTCCCTCGGCGAAGACGTCACCTACGAAGAGTTCCTCTCACACGTTGATGAGCTCATCGCGGATGATGAGTTTCATCCTCATGCGGATCGCCTTCGCTGACATGATGTTTCGCAGAAGTGTCCTCGACGAACTGCCGGTCCTGCGCACCGAACGCCTCGTGCTGCGGCTGCTCGACCCCGCGCGTGCAGACATCATGGTCCGGTTCCGGCACGAGAACCGGGAACGTCTCAAGCAGTGGGAACCGCGACGCTCTCCCGAGTTCTACACCGAAGGATACTGGCGGCTGCAGCTGCGCTATGGAGTTCGCGAGTTCCGGGAAGGCAGGAGCGTCTGCCTGACGTTCCTGACCCCTCGCGAAGACGAAGTGGTTGGTGTTGCCAACTTCACGAACATCGTGCGTGGCACCTTTGAAGCGTGTCACCTGGGGTACTCGGTCGGCGCGAGACATGAGGGCAAAGGCCTCATGAAAGAGGGGCTGCAGGCGGCAATCAGCTACATGTTCGCCGACTACGGACTCCACCGGATCATGGCGAACTACCTTCCGCACAATGAACGCAGCGGTGCCTTGTTGGCGTCCCTCGGGTTCGAGAAGGAGGGCTTCGCGCGCGCATACCTGCAGATCGACGGCGTCTGGGCTGATCACGTGCTCACATCGCTCATCAACGATCCTTAGCGACCAGCCCGCGGCACGCTTTGCATAAAGAAAAGGGACCGCAAGCGGTCCCTTTGAGGATGCCACCGAACGATCTCTTTTGGGGGGAGGGGAGGTTCGGGGCATCGGGTGGCTGGCTCGCCTCTGGTATCAGGTTGGCGTCACGAGGATCGTGATCGTCGCCGTGTAGTCGTTCGCGGTCTGTGCCGCCTGCAGGTCCGCTTCCGTCAGCGTGATCTCGATCGCGCCGTTGTCACCGCCGCCGCAGGCGGTTGTCGCCGCGCCCGTCAATGTTGCCGCTGTCCGCGCCGTGCAGAATGGCCGCACCGTTCGAAGCGTCGTTGTCGCCGTCCACGCGGACAGTGAAGGCCACTTCGTCGCTGGCGTTCGCCGAAACAACCTTGAACTCGGCGTCATCGGTCGTGACGTTGACCTTGTAGTTGCCGGCACCGTTCCGGTAAACGCAGTAGGCCTCGTTGTAGACCAGGTCGCCCGTGTCGCTGTAGGTACCGAGCGGAATGTCGTCCATGCCCATGATCTGCACGCGGTCCGCGATGGTCAGGGAAACGTCGGACTTGCCGGTCGACGTCGTACCGAGGGAGCCCTGTTCTTCCGCCATCGCCGGAAGCGTGAGGAGAGCGCCCGAGAGGGCGATGGCTGTCACTTCTGTTGAGTGAATTCATGGGATGTGCCCCGGATTAAAAGGTGTCAAAACTGCCTGAGACCACGCAGGCACCGTGCCAACTTTCTCAAATCTCTTTAAACGATCTGTATTTCAATAGCTTGTGAGATATTTTGGCGTCGCAGCATGCGCGACGTGAGGCAGTCGCGATGCGTCACGGTCTGCCGGATCGCGGCACTCTGCGTCAGATCGACGGCGCTCCAGGTCCCCGCTTGCGTCTGCCAGCCTGCCAGAACCCCCGATCGTGCCGGGAACCCGTCATTGCCTGCCGTCGTGTGCTTCGAACCGCAGGACGAAGCCCGTCCTGACCATATGTTTGGCCATGAGCAGGAAATTGACGTGAACGAGCAGCGCGATGATCCATTCAAAAGCGTCCTCGTAGTCGTCGTAGTTGGGCAACGTCAGGTCGAGCGCAAGCGTCAGCAGGCCAATGGCCAGAATCAGGCCGGCGAGGCGCAGCTGCCAGGACACCAGCGGGTCGGTGTCGTGTGGTTCAGCCGCGTTCCGCAGGCGCGACGCGAGCAACAACTGGGCGAGGTACGTGAGCGTGAAGTAGAGGATGACGCCGATTCGCCGCTGCAGTCGCATCGCGTCACCGGCGGCGCCGAGCGCGACCACGTACAGAACGAGGCAGACCGCGGCGACAACGCCCGCAGCAAGCATCCAGTTGTCCCTGGGACGCAGGGCGTCGAACCGTGCCGCGATCCAGGCCCTGCACACCAGCCAGTTGATCGCCAGCAGGACTGCAGCGGGGATCATGAGCCCCTTGAACAGATAGAACCCCACGCCGCTGCGCCCGGTCGCACTGATCGAGCTGCAGCTGTCCCAGTACGGCATGCACCACGGCACATGGCCCTGGAGTGCCGCGACCAGATAGATGCCGTTGATCGCGAGGATCGGCAGCAGGCCAGTCAGGAGCGGAAAAATCGCTGCGGGGTAGGTGATCGAACCCGGGCGCGCCACGGCTACCTGATCTTGAGCAGGAGCACCATGAGAATGGGTGTGCCGAGTGCCTGCAGCAGCATGAATCGAACGAGTACCTGTGTATTCGACCAACCGTACTTGTGCCGTACGTGATCGTGGAGCGGATATCGTATGGATGAGAAGATCGGAATCCGGAAGAACCGCAGGAGCGCCACCTTCACCATCCCCGTCGCTCCGTTGACCAACACGACGAACTCGACAACCAGAATCAGGAAGGGATTGCCGCACGCGAGCGCGAATACGCCCAGCATCAGGCCGATGGGCCTGGAGCCGGCATCGCCCATCAGTACAGCGCTCGGGTAGCTGTTATGCCAGAGATACCCCGCCAGGCAACCGACCAGCACGAAGGCCAGAATGGCCCAGTCCGCGCCCAGGTCGTAGTGCGGCACCAGCAGATACGCCGCAATTGCCTGGTGTCCGACGATGCCGTACAGCGTCGCGCCCAGAAACAGGATGGCCATCGAAGTCAGGCTTGCCGAGAGCCCGTCGACGCCGTCGGTGCAGTTCGTCGCGTTGATTGAGACCCAGATGAGCACGCTTGCTGCGGGCACGAAGAGGATCGGCGGAACGACAAGGGCTTCCTTTAAAAGCGGGAGCCAGATCGTGAAGTCTTCCATCTGGCAGATGATCATCGACGCCACCACCGCGACACCCAGGTCGATCGCGCCCAGCCGGTATTCGCTCCAGCCGCCTTCAGCGGCATCGTCGTAGTAGCCGACCATCATCGCAACCAGGACGCAGCCCATCAGTTCGAGGAATCGAATGTCGAACGGGGTTGCAAGCAGTGCCACAACGACAAAAATCGGCACGAAGATCAGCCCACCGGACACGGGCTTGCCAATGCTTTTCTCTGCATCCACCGCGAATTCCCGGCCCTGGTCGGTAGGGAGCAGGTGCCACAGGCGCGGGAGCGCGTACCAGGTGACCAGCGCCGAGAGGGCTGTGCCAACCCCGGCCAGAAAGATGTAGCTTGTCAGCAGGCGTGTCGGCCCACCGAGGAATCCGAGGGCCAGACCCAGTTCGTGTAGCACGTGGTGGTTCCGTCAGCCGACTATCGCTTTCCAGAGGTATCGGCAGTGTCGCAGCACCACGGCGCCGTCCTCGGCATGGGTTTCGAAAATGCGTTCGAAGCGGTGCTCGATGTCCTCGAACGGTGGCACCTCATCACGTGGCAGGCCCCAGGTCACCACGGTGTAGAGTTCGCGCGCATCATCGAAGCGCTCGGGGACGTCGAATCCCCAGCCGCTGTCCAGCGTCAGGCCAGCCCGGTGCAGCCTGTTCTCGACAGAGATGTGGATCGACCCCGCGCCCGAATACCGCCCGCAGTTCTCATAGTGAAGCTTGTGCGGCAGTTTGCTTGTCCACGCCGGAATAGGCTCCTCCATCGGAGCCAGGTGCAGAATCACGGCACCCGGTTTCGCCACCCGTTCAGCGTCCGGAATCCAGTGCAGGGGACCGCGCCGGCAGCCGAAGAGGTCCACCGAGTTGTCCCCGACCGGCAACGTGACGCGGTCGTGAGCCGGGTCCGCCGCGTCATGGCAGATGTAGTCGATGTTGTTCACGCCCCGGTCGGCGGCCATCTGCGCGGCCCGCTCGATCCAGGGGGCAATCCGATCATAGGCGGTCACGTGAGACGCCTTGGTGGCGAGGTCGAGGGCCAGTTCGCCGTGGCCGCAGCCGACCTCGAGCACGCGCATGCCGTCCTTCAGGTGCTCATCGACGACTTCCTGATATGCATCCTCCCCGTTGCGTGCACCGAGGCGCGAACTCCGGGGATAGTAGTAACCGTCCTCGACAGTCGCGAGGTGGTCATACCACTCGTTGCTGTGCGCACGGGGAATTCGTAGCTCCGCCATCGCCGGGTACCTCCGAAACGTGGTCGCTGACAGGTGATGACTGAACATTAACATTCCAATCAACTTCTGAGGAATCACGCTCTTGGAGCGTACGGTCAGTTGACTCACCTCATCGCGCGCCTATAGTGTGGCGCCATGCTACGGCGTAATTCTGCGCCGACGCGGGCACAACGGGGGTCGAGCGGTGGGCAAGACGAAGGCGAACAAAGGCAAGGCATCTGCGCCTCGCGGTGACGGACTTGATCTGAGCTGGATGGAGATTGAGCAGCGCGGTCCGTGGGACAGCCACGCTGAACCCAGCAGGTCCGGACTGACGCTCGCGGAGATCTCCAAGGGCGCGTACGGCGAGATGCCCGACCAGAGTGACAACATGACCGGCCGCCCGCGCGGTGCGGTTGCACGCGAAGACAGCTTCCGCATCGGCGGCTACGAGGTCCGGGAAAAGAAGGAAATCTGGCTCGAGAACGCCGCGCTGCTCTATGAGGAAGCGCTGCAGCGGCAGTGGAGTTCGGCAACAGATGTCCCCTGGGACACGGTCCAGCAGCTACCTGATGACATCGAACAGGCACAGTGCCAACTCGCGACCTTCCTGACCGAAGTCGAATTTGTTGCGGGCGACGTGCCCGCCAAATGGATCGCCAAAACGACCCCGGATTATTTCGAGGCCCGCCTGATTCTGCTGGCGCAGGTGATGGACGAGTCCAGACACATGGACGTCTTCCGCAAACGTGCGCTCGCGAACGGCGGCGGGCTCATGCAACGTACCGGGGGCACGAGCGGGATTGTCGGCAGCATCGACATGTCGCGTGACTTCACTGAGATGTCTTCCCGCCTGCACGTCTCAGGCGAAGGCGCCGTGCTCAGCATCTTCCGCATGGGAGAGTTGATGGCGTACAACGATGCCGAGAAACACATCTACCGGCTGTGCGCTCAGGATGAAGCACGCCACGTCGCATTTGGTGTGATGCACATGCGCTACATGAACGACACCGCACCCGAGCGCCGCGAAGAGATTCACAGCTATCTGGACGAGAGCGAACGCGGCCTGCTGGTGGGGCAGACGAACCCGGCGGCATTGCAGTCCCCCACGTCCGAAGCGATGGCGATCATGCTCGGCGGCGGCCGCGATCACTATGATGAAGGCATGCGCAGACTGATGGCGATCCGCAAACGCCAGGTGCGGGAATACATGCAGCGTGTGCGGTCCTCCGGCTTTGGTGAACGTTTCGAAAACGGTCGCAGTTCACCGGAACTCCTCAAATACGCCCAGGCCGCCTGATGGCTGTCAAACAACGCCGGGAGGAGGGACTCCGCCGGCGCATCGACAAGATGTCCGAGGACGAGCTGCAGATTCCGGAGCCGAACCTCAAGTGGATGGGCCGCACTCACCAGTGGAATACCCGTGTGCTGCCCGGTCGAAAGGGTATGACGCTCGGCGGCTTGAACGTCGGCTTCTATGGCGAGATTCCTGAACACTGGGACGATCAGACCCGCATGCCGCGCGGCGCCGTGGCGGGACGCATTGGTGTTCCGCCGATCGGCATGTCGGTCCGAAGCAAATATCAGATGTGGTCGGACAATGCAGCCGATCTCTACGAGGAAGCCATCTCCAGACGCTGGATACCCGCCACCGACGTGCCGTGGGACACGCTGGAGCCACTCCCTGAAGACGTTGAGATCGCGATGTGTCAGCTCTGTACGGAGCTGATCCAGCACGCGAACGTCCAGTTCGAGACGATTGCCCAGTGGCAGGAGGATCTCTCCTACGGCTACCACGAGGTCAAGCAGTACCTTGCGACCGAGACGTTCGACGCGGCGCGGCACCTCGAAGTGTTTCGCAAGCGGGCGCTCTCCAACGGAGGCGGCCTGGGACTCGAATCACGCGGTTACGTGAACCGCATGGTGCTCGAGAGCCGCGGCGGCTGGACCGAGACGGTCGCGCAGCTTCATCTGTTGCGTGGGCTCTTCACCCACACGATCTATCGTCACGGCATGCGTTTTGCGCACAACGCCGCGGAGCGGGAAATCTTCTCCCGGTGCCTGCAGGACAAAGCCCGTCACCTGGCTTACGGGCTGGACCACCTGCGCTACGCGATCAATCACCACGAAGAACAGGCCATGATCCTCGAGCAGATCCTGGCAATCGGCGAGAACGTCTTCGTGCGTGAGCTGCAGGACCCGGTCATGCGCGAGTCACTCGCGATCCTCTTTGCCGGCGGCATCAAAGGAGCAGCGCGCAAGGGCATGCGCCAGTTCGAACACCTGATGGGGGACTACGTGCGGGAGTACGCGGCCATCTGTGACTGGCTGGGCCTCGCTCGCGGCAGGAATCTGTCGCCGGGCCTCGCGCAATACCTCGACAAATAGCCTGGAGGCAATGCAGTGCCGCAGTTCCCTTCTGTCGACTGGTTCGATGCAGTCCGCGACGTGTTCAACAACGATGAGGCGTATCACGGCGCCGGCGGCGGCGCGTGCGACACCCGGTTTGGCATCGTGGTCGGCAAGCAGTATTTCCGCATCGTGATGGAGGGCCTCGAATGCACGAGCGCCACGTCGATCAGGAAGAAGGACCTGGCGGAGCTCGACTTCTATCTCGAGATGGAACCCGCACTCTGGCGGGGGATGATCGAGAATATCGCCGAAAACGGCTCGGCGAATCTGGACTACACACTGAACACGCTCGACCTTGACCGGCCGGAACGGCTTGCGAAGTCAGTGAGCGGCGATCAGTACAAGGAAGACCTGTTCTTCCGTTACAACCAGACGTTACAGTTCTATTTCGACGCGTCCGCCCGAATCGAGACAACTTTCTGAGCTTCATGACGAGGATTCGCCTTGCCTGTTACCGAAATCAGTCTCAATGATCTGCGCAGAGCAGCCTCGGCGCTCAACGAATCCGGCACGCTGACCAAACTCGGCTCCTGCGATGCCCGGTTCGGCGTCTGCGCAGGCCGACGGCGCTATGCGGTGACATTCGACGCGTTCGAATGTACGTCGGTCGACGCCATCAGGAAAAGCGAGCTCGAAGAGCTCGACTTCGCCATCGACATGCCGGCCGAGGCATGGGCAAAGTACCTTCGCGCGCTCGGCACCAAACGCGAGAAGACCCTGGCCGAGCTCGATGCCGACGAGGCCATCGTCAAGGGGGACAATCCGTTGCAGCGCCTCAACTTCGCCCGCTACCACAGGACCTACGACGCACTGTTCCGCGAGCTGCGCTGATGCCCATCTACGAGTTCGAGTGTCGGGAATGCGCTGGCGTATCGAGTCACCTCTTTCGCAGCGACACCCGGATGGAAGACGTCCGCTGCAAGGCCTGTGGCAGTGCCAGGGTTGAGAAGATCCTCTCCCGGATCGCCGTGCACAAGGACCTTTCGAGTCAGCTGTCCGGTCTCGATCCCAAGTACGACAAGATGGTCGACGCCACGGTGGCGAAACAGCCTGGATCCGACCCGGACCGGCTTCTGCGCAAGATGAAACCTTTCAAGTAACGTCGATCGAGTAACGATCCGCATCCAGGTGCGCCGGGAAGTCGGCGCGCCATGCCTCGAGCGGATCACGCGCCAGGCGAACTGTGCGCACATCGGCATGCGCGCCCAGATCGACGATCGTCTCACCGCTGAAATCCGTCACAAGACTGCTTCCGCAGTAGTTGAGCCCGTTGCCGTCGACGCCAACTCTGTTGAGGCCTGCGACGTATGCCTGATTCTCGATCGCCCGCGCGGCAAGCAGGGTCCGCCAGTGTTGATCACGACGCGCCGGCCAGTTCGCAACGTAGAGGTACAGGTCGATCGTTCCGGCCGCCCGGCTCCAGACGGGGAACCGCAGGTCATAACAAACGAGCGGGCAGATCTTCCAACCGCCCAGTTCGACAACCAGTCGGGAGCGCCCCTCCGCGTAGTGCCGGTGCTCGTCGGCCATCCGAAACAAATGGCGCTTGTCGTAGTGCTCGAATGTCCCGTCCGGACGCATCCAGACGAAACGGTTGAAGAACCGATCCGCTTCACGCGCGATGAAACTGCCGCACACGACACGCCCGCCCGCGCGGGCCTGTTCCTTCATCCACGCGACCGTTGGACCTTCCATCGGCTCTGCGAGCGCGGCGGACGCCATAGAGAACCCGGTGCTGAACATCTCCGGAAGGATCGCGACATCCGCGTCTGCCACGTCCGAGAGCAGGCCGCCAAGCCGCTCGCGATTTGCTGCGGCGTCTTCCCAGACGAGTTCGGTCTGCACGAGGGCAAGCGTGAGGTCCTGCATGGTCATCGCTCCGGGAGGGTCACGCTCACTCGATGTGAGTCACGGCTGAAAGGCGCGACGCCGCTTCCCTGAGCGTCGCGTCGTCCTTGGCAAAGCAGAGTCGCACCACGCGCTGCCCCGGCGCCGCGTCGTAGAACACCGAGATTGGAATCGCGGCGACCTTGACCGTTCGGGTCAGGTAGTGCGCCATCGTCACATCGTCAACATCGGCAATCGAAGCGTAGCCTGCGAGTTGAAAATAGGTTCCGGCCGAAGGTTCGATCGTGAAGGCCGACGCTTCCAGCGCGGTATTGAAGACATCGCGCTTTGCCTGATAGAAGTCGGGCAGGTTGCGGTAGTGCTCCGGGTGCTTGTCGAGGAACTCCGCGAGCGCCCACTGGGTGGGTGTATGGGTCGTGAAGGTCACGAACTGATGCACTTTGCGGAACTCGTCCGTCAGTTCCGGTGATGCAATCGCGTAGGCCACTTTCCAGCCGGTGGCGTGGCACGTCTTGCCAAAGGAGGACACGACGATCGAGCGGTCGCGCAGCGCTTCGATCGTCAGGACGCTCGTGTGCCCGGCGCCGTCATAGACCATGTGTTCGTAGACCTCGTCCGAGATCACAACGAGATCGTTCCCGACCGCGATTCGCGTCAGTTCGGCAAAATCCTCCGGCAGGAACAGGCGTCCGGTTGGATTGTGCGGAGAGTTCACGATGATGACCCGCGTCCGTGGCGTGATCGCGGCACGGACCTCGTCCCAGTCAATGTGGAAGTCGTCTCCCCGCATCGGGACGTGCACGGATCTGCCGCCCGCCATCGTAACGCCGGGTTCGTACGAGTCGAACGCGGGATCCAGGATGATGCATTCTTCGCCCGGGTGAATGAGTGCCTGCAGCGCCACGAAGATCGCCTCGGTGCCGCCCGAGGTTACGGTCACTTCATTGTCTGCCGACACCTCCCGCCCATAGAGCGCGTGGGTCTTGGCTGCGATTTGCTCGCGCAGATAGGCAACGCCGGCCATCGGTGGATACTGGTGGTAGTTGCCGCGGGCGTATTTGGCGAGCAGGTCGAGGAGGGCGTCCGGCGGGTTGAAGTCGGGGTAGCCCTGGGACAGATTGATGGCACCTTCGTCGGCGGCCATCTTCGACATGATGGTGAAGATGGTGGTGCCCACGCCGGGAAGCTTGCTGCCGATCATCAGCGTTCTCTCTCAGTTCTCGTTTGCGGCGGCGGACGCTCCGAGCGCGTCCGTGTCCGCTGCGCGCCATTCCTTCCAGCGCTCTTCGTCCGGCCGCAGAAAGCCGCTGTTGCCACGGGCCTGCAGGTGGTCATCCTGCCCGAGCAGTCTGAGCGCCCGGTGGTCGTTGCGCGCACGGGCCCAGTCGATCAGTTGCCGACAGTTGGGTCCATCGAACGTATCGGTGTGCTTCAGCCACGAGTGGTTGTAGTAGATCGACATGAAGTAGCGCTTGGACCCGCTGCGGTTGGGCGTCCCGGAATGCAGCAGTCCGTTGTGAGTGAACACGACATCCCCGGCACGCGGATAGATCAGTTGCTCACCGGCAAGTGGCTGCTGGCCGTCACCGGGTTCAACGGTGACAGGTTCCACGTGAGAGTCCGGCACAATGCGCAGCGGCCCGTTCGCATCGTCGAGATCCTGCAGGTAGCAGATCGCGTTGACGGCGAGGGGCTGCTCGTACTGTCCGTTCGGCATGTGACTCCAGCGGTCCCGGTGCCATCCGGACACGGCATTGCCGGGAGTGTCTCCTTCCGCCGGAGGAAACGCGGCGAGTGTGAGATTGTCGAGTTGCACAAACGGCCCGAATACGGCTTCAGCAAAGCTGACCAACTCGTCGCAAGCGACGATTGGCCACATGAGCGCGGGCGAGCGTTCCAGGACGTTCCCGAACCACCAACTGCGCGGCTGCGCGAACTGCCCTTCGTGCGTTGCTTCGAGGCGGTCCATTTCTGTTCGGAGC
This sequence comes from Gammaproteobacteria bacterium, assembly GCA_002728675.1. Classification (GTDB taxonomy): domain Bacteria; phylum Pseudomonadota; class Gammaproteobacteria; order Pseudomonadales; family Azotimanducaceae. The sequence continues at coordinate 2,506 of PBVL01000084.1, read as the reverse complement.
GCCCGGACCGTGGCGGTGTCGAAGAGGGACTCGAAGCGAGTGTAACCGTCACGCCGATAGGCGTGGAGTCGGGCGGCGCGGTCCGTGTCCCCGCTCATACTGAGCCGCCCAGCCAATCCCGGGGCTTCAGATAGTTTTCGTACAGATCGGCNTCGGCGCTCCCANGTTCCGGTGTCCAGTTGTATTTCCAGGTCGCGAGCGGNGGCAACGATGCAAGGACCGATTCGATGCGGCGCCCGGACTGGATTCCGTNCCGCGTACCTCGGTCGATCGCGAGATTGAACTCGGCGTACCGGCCCCGGCGGTAAAGCTGGAAATCCCGTTCGCGATGGCCGTACGGCGTGCCGGCACGGCGTTCGACGATCGGCATGTAGGCTGGCAGGATCGCATCTCCGATGCTTCTCGCGAGCGCAAAACTCGCGTCGAATCCACCCTGGGTCCAGTCATCGAAGAACAGGCCACCAACGCCTCGGGGCTCACCCCGGTGGGTGAGGACGAAGTACTCGTCACACGCACTTTTCATCTCGCGGTAGAGCCCCGCGCCGTGGGGTTCGACCGCGTCGCGTGCGGTCTGATGCCAGTGCACCACGTCTTCCGTGAACGGATAGAACGGCGTCAGATCGAAGCCGCCGCCGAAGTACCAGAAGGACGCATCCACCAGAAAGAACCGCAGGTTCGCGTGCATCGTCGGCACGTATGGGTTCCGAGGATGAAAAATCATCGAGATGGCGGCCGCCTGGAACCCCTTGCCGGCAAGCTGCGGATTGCGCTCGGTGGCGGCGGGCGGCAGTTGCGAGCCGATCGAGTGCGTGAACTGGACGGCAGCCTTTTCGATGTGCAGCCCGTCTGCCATCACCCTGGGCCGTGAACGGCCCCCGGTATCCGGCAGGATGTCTTCACTCGAGAATTCCGCCTGGCCGTCGAACGCCGCGACACGTTCGCAGATGTCGGTCTGCAGCGCCGCGAAATAGTCCGCTACGACAGTGACGTCGGGTTCAGACGACCCTGTCATGTCGCAACAACTCGATCTGTTCACTGGAATAGCCGAGTTCACCCAGGAGATCTTCGGTGTGCTCGCCCAGCGTCGGAGCGCGATGCCGGATGGTGCCCGGAGCCTTTGACAGGGTCACGGGCGTCCCCGCAATCGGAGCGCCGTCGGGGAGGCCGGGGTACCCGACATTGTTGAAGATGCCCGTCTCGACCACCTGCTCGTTCTTCAGCGTATCCGCTGGTTTCAGCACCTCCCCGCAGGGAATCCGGTGTTCGGCAAGAATCGCGAGGGCTTCCTCGTTCGTTTTGTCCGCTGCCCACTGCCTGGTGCGCTCGCTGATTTCGGCAGCGTTGTCACCGCGAAGCTGGTCGGTCGAAAACCGGTTGTCGGCCAGCCAGTGGGATTCACCCATCAGGTTTGCCCAGCGCTCAAAGAGTGGGTTACCGACAACCTGCATCATGATCCAGCCGTCTTTAGTGGGGATCGCGTCGACGGGCGCACTGCCCTGGCCGCGGTTGCCCGTGCCGACCCGTCCGAGCCCCAATACGGCTTCCTCGATGAGGTTTGCGTTGTTGAATGTGAGCGACGTGCGCAGGAGGGACCCTTCGACGTGCTGGCCTTCGCCCGTGTTCATCCGGTGGATGATGGCCGCGAGCGTGCCGAACGCGCACAGCGACGCGGTTCCGAAGTCACAGTAGGGAACAAACGACTTGATCGGCTGACCGTCGACGCCGCCCATGTGCATGTTGCCTGACATTGCCTGCGCAACGCCGTCAAAGCCCACCTTCTCTGAGTAGGGGCCGGTCGACCCGTATGCCGAGACGGTCGTCAGAATGATGTCCGGTTTGATCGCCTTCAGGCTGTCGTAGTCGAGGCCCATGGAGACAAGCGTCGGCTGCGGCAGGTTCGCAATGACGACGTCCGCCGTCTGCACGAGTTTCCTGACGATCTCTGCACCCTCGGGTTTGCGCGGGTTGAGCGTCAGACCCTTCTTGTTCCGGGCGAGTTGCACGTACCCGGCGCCTTCTCCCTCTGGCGTGATCGGCGTCGTGAAGCGGTCCTCGCTGCCGTCGACCTTCTCGATCCGAATGACTTCGGCTCCCATGTCTGCCAGCAGCGTGCCGCAGAACGGACCTGCAATGTAGCGGCCGAAGTCCAGCACCCGGACTCCTTCAAGAACGGCAGCCATCAGCGTCTCCTCAAGCAAAGAGGCGAACATACCGAAACGTCGCCAGCCCCTCAATGACTGAGTACGCAGCGCCAGCCGACGGCGCCTGCCGGGAAAAATGATTTACCATCCGGCCACCATCAACACGGAGGCGAACGTGACAGTTGGTCTCGACCCCACAAAGCTCACCGCGTGGCATGCACGACTGCAGGATGCCAATGCCCGCTTCGAGCGGGATTTTCCCGGCGTCGCAGTCGCACGCCAACCCGTGCACACCGTGTACGGCGGTGCACATCTCTTCAGCGCCGGCGCGGCCGGTAAGCTGGGCGGCCTCGCGCGTCGCCACC
>PBVL01000017.1 GCA_002728675.1 Gammaproteobacteria bacterium | reverse complement strand
CACCAGCGCGCACGCCGGCGAAGGCGACGGACCCGCAATCGTTTGGGGCGCCCTCAGCCTGACGCCCGACCGGATCGGCCACGGTACGCGTGCGGTCGAAGACCCTGCGCTGCTCGAGGAACTTGCACGCCGCAACGTCGTCATCGAAATGTGTCCATTCTCGAACCTGCGGACAGGTGTCATCGAACGACTCGAAGACCACCCTGCACGGCGATTCGTCGAGGCCGGCATCCCAGTGACGGTGAACACCGATGACCCCACGTACTTCGGTAACTCGCTGGCAATGGAATACGAAGCGCTCGAACGACGCCTTGGGTTCACGCGCGCCGAGATCTGCTTGATGATCGAGACTGCGGCGGACGCAAGCTGGCTCCCGGCCGAGCGCCGTGCTGCTCTGGTCGAACACCTGCGCGGTGCACCCTGGTGGATCGGCCATTGACGTCCCAACACCGCAAGCAGCCCCGGCTGGTGCCCGCCCCGGCCGGTGTGTCGTGCTCTGCAGGTCCGATCAAAGCAACGAAGACGCTCAGGCAGCCCCATCCAGATAACGCAGAGCCACGTCCGCCATCCGCATCGCTGCCTCCTGATGACCCGCCCGTGCCCGTACGAACATGTAGCGGATCTGGGTCATGGCGACTCACCAGTCATACTCGCGTCGCATGAGCTGGCCCTGCGCCGCCGCGTCCGTCCGCCGACCAACGCTCGCAAGGTACGACCTGAAGCCGTCTGACTCCCACGCCAGCATGTTGGTCAGATCGAGCAGCGGCGGCCCGATACACGCATTCTCCCAATCGATGATGACGGCGTCCCCGTCCTAGATAAGCAGATTCCCGGGACGCATGTCCCAATGCACCAGGCTCCGCGGCAGTTCGCAGACAGCGCCTCGAAGTCCGGCATCGCGCCGCGGAGCGCTGATGCCTTCCGGTGCAGGTCGCCCGCATAGATCGACATGTCCCCGAACGCCCACCCGGCCAGTGCCTCGAAGGAGAGCGGCTCAACCCCTTCGAAACCGCCGACATCCAGCGAGTGAATGTGCGCCAGCGCCTCGATCGCGGCGTTCGGCATGGCGCCGAAGTCCCCGTGTTCGCCGGGATACCAGGGCATCATCAGCAAAGGCCGTCCGGACGATGACCAGTCCGTTGCGGTCACACGCGCGACCCCGGCGACGCCGGCCTGTTCGAAACGCTCGAGCGCGGTGATTTCCGGAGGCGAGGTTTCCTTGACGACGAAACGCGGTACGGCTTCGTCGTTGACCGTGACGGCCAGGACTTCGGAACGGCTCCCGGCGATCCGCTCCAGTCGCAGGTGCGCCCCATCAATCACGCGGCGGGCAAATGCCTCGCGCTTCCGGTCCACCATTGGTCAGGACCGGGACCGCGCCCGGACCTTGCCAACTCCAGGACCGGGCCAGTTCCTGAGGACGCACCTCTCGGGATCGGTACCGCCGGCAACCCTGAGTCCGACCTTGCGTTTGGCATTGACGTTGGGCACCGGCCGACCTCCCCTGGCTGAGCGCCAGAACGTAACGCGCAGGCGTGCAAAACGCGAGCAGATGGCGTGTCGGCAGGGTCTGACACCCTGCCTCGCGGTCCCCCGGGCCGCGGTTCGACTTTTGCCCGGCTGCTTCTTAGGATGCCGGCACACAACGCAAAAGGACTTGCGATGAACAAGCTGACCGCGTGCGCGTTCTGTCTCGGTGGCTTACTGCTCCCACTGTCGGCAGCCCTCGCCAAATCCAAAGACGCGTGGCTTGATCTGTCGGACGAGGCGTTTGCCGCGCACTATGCCGACATGGCCTTCGACGGCAACCTGCGGGACCGCGAGCAACTCGCGTGGATGATCTTTGCGCGGGTCAACCAACTGATCGACGATCCCACCAACGGGGGCATGACCCAGGACGGCAAGGTCCCGGTCTGGATGGCCTGGCCCACCGATCCCGACACATTTGGTTCGCGGTTACCGTTCGAGTTCAGCTCGACTCCGCGCAGCACCATGCAGCCGAGCGCCGAGAAGAAGGATCTCCGGTTTGGGCGGGTTGCCACGGCGGACCCGGACGGCGCCAACGAGGAGGTCACGCGCAACAAGATCAGTTACGACTATCTGATCGAGAGCGGCCTCACGACACGACTCGACGTTGCCGCGTTCTTTGAAGCGAACGACTACGTCGACATGCCCGTCGGGACGATCGAACTGAAGGCTTCGTGGCTGCAGGTCACACCGGTAAGTCCGGCGCCCGAACATGCCCTGACGTTCAGGTTCAGGGGGTGGTGAGTACTGGTGGCGCGGACTCCACATCATGGTCAAGATGCGTCAGTTCAAAAACCCCGAGCTGGTTCTGGAGCACGTTCGAGTTCAACGACAATCCCGGCGTACAGCACGTCCGCAAGACGCTCATTTCCCAGCGGGCGCCGCTGTCGAACAAGCGCATCGCTTCGATGCTGAAGACCGCCGGCATCACCGACTCGAGGTTCCAGGCGTTCGCGCCCAACGGCACCCAGATCCGATTCACCGAGAACGGGACCGGCACGACGCCGGTGATCCTCGGGCATACCGATATGGAGGATTTCGCAGGGTCCCCCAACACCGCGCAACCGGCCTACTGGACCCGCTTTGAAGCGAGCTGCCACAGCTATCACGCCACCGCGGCCTACAACCCCGACACCGCGATGTTCTTTCCGTTCTCGGTCCCAACGGGCGCACTCGACCCCGGCTACAACGCAAGCGGCAGCTATCTTGGGCAAGGGTTCAGGCCGCTGGACTTCTTGTGGCCGATTGCGTTTCAGGCGAAGTAGTCCACCGACCGGAACCATGGCTCCGTCGGGTGCCACAGGCCCCGCGTCCGCCGGGCGAACGTAGCAGTGCAGGAATCGTCAGGCTTTGCTGACGTCGTTCCGTACACTGATCTCCGCACAGACACGAGGCGGAGGTCCGGGTTCATTGTCGTCGGTTCCTGTGAACTGTCGACGACCCGTGTCGTCGCACAGCGGCCCGCGTCTGCTGCCTGCAAATGCCACATCGGGTTCTACGAGGGCGGACGGTGATCAGCGCAGGAACGCACCTGGCTGACGATTCCAGGTGAACGGCAGCTCCGGGTCCCGCGCGAGGATTTCGCTGGGCACATCGCCCTGCCAACCGCGCGGTACATGATTGGCCTTCCGGTAGAACCAGCCCAGCAGAAGCGTCCGGCGCTCTGCCGTGCGATTGGGCCAGGTCCCGTGCAGCATCCGCGCGTCGGCGATCACCAGTTGACCGGCCTTGACCGGAATGTCGATCGCTTGCGGATGGTCGAAGAACATCCAGTCGTCCGTCTCGGCAATGTCGTATCCACCACTTTCGTGCGGTTGCACCAGGTGATCGTGCAGGTCGATGCGGCGGCGATGTGTTCCCGGGATGACCCGCAGGCAGCCGTTCTCCCGATTGGTATCCGTCAGATACCAGTTGAGGAACACCTGCTGCGGCCATGGAGACATGCTGACCGGATCGTCCCAGCGCGCCCAGTCCTGGTGCCAGTAGAGCGCCGGCGCGCCAGCCGGCTTCGAGATGATCTGGAACGTGCCGCCTGACCTGAAGTCATCGAGGTGAAGCCCGGACATCAGCCGCGCGGGATGTTCGATCAGAAAATCGATCTCCTCGTCTTTGGGCAGGTCGGGGTTGCGCCGCGCCGGGTTGCGGATCCCGGAGAGATGGATGTCAGAGCCCTGGTAGCGCCACTTGGGCGAGTGTTTGGTATTCGCCAGCCACTTGTCCGACCAGTCCCGCAGCGTCTGCAGTTTGCCCTCGGGCAGGCCGCCATCGACGATGCAATAGCCTTCGGCAATCAGTTGATCGTAGGCGTCCGCCAAATGCATGTCTGTCACCTTCATCCTCTCGTCAGGGCGTGAACCACGGGCCACCCCACAGTAGCGACCCACTCCAGGCCCGGTTACGGAAAACTGCTCACGTGGCGTTTTCCCCCGGATTTTCCCACTTTACCCTCCTGGCCACTCTCGCGTGCCACGCGCAGGCGCTCCAGCGCCGCGTGGACGGTGTAAACCTTCCTGAGATCGGATTCCGGCGAACCGGCCGAGAGTTCTCCCACACGTTCGTATTCGCCGGCGTCGTACGCTTCCCTGAACGGGACGAGGTCACCAGTCACGTCGCCGACCTGGCCGCGCCCGCCAAGGCCAAACCCTTCGACCGTCGCGCCGTAGGTGACCGCCTGCAGACCCATCCGGTGTTTCAGTTTATCGCTGGCGCGCGCGAGCACCTCGGGCGACACCGACATGACCCAGTTCTCCTGGCTGCGCATCCAGGGTTTCACAGTACTCGAGACAGCGACGTACCGGCGCTTGTCGGAACGGTTGGCACCGGTCCCGTGCAGGAGCCTTCCGTCGAACAACATGATCGTTCCCGCGGGAGCTTCGAGATTGATCGTTGGCGGAAGTTGGCCGATTTTCCCACCGCTGCCGGCGTCCATGAGCACCCGATGCGAACCGGGAATCACCAACGTGCCGCCGTTCACCTCATCGACGTCCTGCGGGATGTACATCGTATTGAACAGCGCGGGCGCCTCGCTGGTCATCCAGGGCAGCAACGGCGCCTGATCGATGTGTAACCCCTGGGGATGACATCCCGGATCGGCGCCAATCGCGAGGAACGAGTGACTGATCCAGCCCTGACCCAACGTCTCGTTCATGATCTGCTCGATGACAGGACCCGCCTGGACACCCTCGGGGTCCTGCTCGATGCACGCGCTGAAGCACCGGCCCTTGTTGACCAGCGTGTTGATGATCTGGCCGGTGGGCGTGTCGTATGCAACTCCGGCGGCGCGCTCACCTTCGGCCTGATCGACAAGTCGCTCGAGGAACCGTCTGCACTGTTCCCCCGACAGGCCGTCCTCGATGAGGCAGAACCCCCACTCCCGCAGATCAGCCCGCAGTTGGTTGATGTCTTTGGTCAGCCTCGGCAGCGTGTATTGAGACCAGTAGGGGTGTTTGCGGCCGACGGTCGTGTCCCAATAGTGGTCGCCGCCAAACTCAAGCGGCTTGCTCGGGTCCGGCGCCTGCAGCCAGGGATTGTTGGCGTGCATGGACTTCCAGGGCTCGCCCGAATTCAGAAAGTCGGTGTACAGCAAGGCGTCAGCCGGGGAGTTGGCTTCGACGTAGTCGCGCGTGAATTCCTGCGGTACCGGCACGATCGTTTCCTCTATACCGTGAAGCCCGCTAACGAGAGCGGCATGGTGCGGACGCGCTCCCTGGTCGCCGCAAAGATCGCGTTGGCAACGGCAGGGGCAAGTGGCGGTAAGGCCGGCTCGCCGATGCCGGTGGGTGAGTGATCGCTCTGTATGAAGTGCACGTCGATCGTTGGTGCGGCGGGAATACGCAGCACGGGATAGTCGTGGAAGTTGGACTGTTCGATCCGTCCCGCCTCCATCGTGATCTGCTGTCCCAGCATGGTCGACAACCCATCCATCACGGACCCTTCGACCTGATTCGTCGCGCCGCTCATGTTGATGATCGGGCCAATCTCCACGGCGACGGTCACCTTGTGGACCGTCAGTTGTTTGTTCGCACCATCGCTGACCTCCGCCACTTCGGCAATGTGCCCGGCATGGCTGAAGTGAAACGCGAGGCCCAGCCCGCGGCCGGCCGGCAGCGTCCGTCCCCATCCGGCCTCTGCCGCCGCACGGCGGATGGTGTCCGCGGCGCGCCCCGTATTCAGTAAGCGAATGTTGCCTTCCTCAAACCATTGGGCGTCGCCCATGACTTCGAGCAGAAACTCCAGATGGTCGCGACCCGCTTTGTGCACCAGTTCGTGGATGGAACTTTACACCACGAAGGCGTGGGTGTTGGCGCCGGGTGCGCGCCACGGTCCGCAGGGCGTTTCAATATCCAGCATGGTACGGGTTGCATGCGCGTGCGGAAGATTGAGCAGCGGGAATTCCTTGTCCGAGAACCGCGTCCCCGACACCGGTCGCCCATCGCGTTGCATGACGCACAGGCGCGCGATACGTCACTGACCCTGCCCCAGTGCTTCGCTCACCCGCGCTGCCTTGACCGGGTCCTCCCACCACGCGCCCGGAAAGCTCGTGCGGTACGGCGCTTCGATCTCGGAGCGGCCAAATTTGTCCCAAAACACGCGGCGGGGACCCACGATCTGCTGGATCGGGATGAGGTAATAGCTCCAGAGCAGCACGCGATCGAGGGCGCGCGTGGCGGCAATCAGTTCATCCCGTGTCTGCGCCTTGAGCGCCGCGAGCACGAGTGCATCGACGGCCTTCGAACGGATCCCCGCAATGTTCGCGTAGGCGCCGCCGTAGGACGCGAAATAGGCAACCAGTTCGCGACTCGGCGGAAAGGAGATGGGGAAGCCGCGGAAGGCTGCGTCGTAGCGGAAGTCCCGCCGCAGATTCGCGTTCTGGGCCGGTTCCACGAGCCGGATTCGCGCATCGACACCAAGCCGTTTCAGCTGATCGATGTAGGACAGGAGGATCTGCTGGGTCGAGGCGTTCTGAATGAGGAACTCGAGCTCGAAGGGTTCACCCGCCGCGTTGCGCATGACGCCGTCCACAACATCCCAGCCGGCCTCACGAAACAGCTGCAGGGCCCGGGCCAGAGCTTCCCGGTCGCGCCCGGCACCGGTCGAGGTGCGGTAGCTGAACGGCTCGGTGAAGAGTCGCGGCGGAAGCTCGTCCCGGAATGGCTCGAGTAACTGCAACTCGCGGGCTGAAGGCACACCCACCGCGGCGAGATAGGTCTTGCCGAAGAAGCTCGTCGGCCGCTCGAAGAAGTCGAAGTTCAGTACCCGGTTGTACCACTCGTAGTCGAAGGCCAGCGTCAGCGCCTCACGCACGCGCGGGTCCTGAAATCGCTCCCGGCGCGTATTGAACCCGATCGAGTTGGTGAGACCGATGTAGAGCTGGTAATGCTGATGCTCCAGTTTCAGGAGGCCCTTCTCCCGCGCGGGGATGTCGTAACCGGTGCGCCAGAACCGCGCGCTGTCTTCATCCCGGATGTCGAGCAGCCCCTTGCGGAACGCCTCCCGGGCGACGGTCGCGTCCCGGTAGTAGTCGAAGCGTACCGTGTCGAAGTTGTGCCGGCCGCGGTGCACGCCGAGATCGCGGCCCCAGTAGTCCGGTACGCGCTCGTAGGTGACATGGCGGCGCTGCTCAAAAGAGGCCAACCGGTACGGGCCACTGCCGAGCGGTACCTCGAGCGTCGTCTTGGAGGCGTCGCGGTCCTTCCACCAGTGCGCGGGCATGATCGGAACCTTGGCGAGCGCAATGAGTGTGTTCGCGTTGACACCGTCCGCAAAGCGGAAGAGCACCTCCTTTTCGCTGACGATCTCGATTGCCTCGATCGCCCGGAACGCGACTTTCACTCCCGGCCAGGAGTAGTCGAAGATGTGCTCGAACGTGTACTGAATGTCGCGCGCGGTGACGGGAACGCCATCGTGCCAGCGGGCCTCGTCGCGCAACCGGATGAACGCCCAGCGATAGTCGTCGGCGTGGGCAATCTCGCGGGCAAGGCTGCCGTAGTACACACCGACCTCGTCGTCCGACGGCCAGAAGAGACTGTCGTAGAGGAAGTGTTCGCTGATGACGCCACCGCCCGGTTGCCCGACGCCTTTGTTGAGCAGTGGCGTGAAACTGTTGAAGTTCGCGGCCGTGCTGCGAGCCAGCGAGCCGCCTTTTGGCGCATCGGGGTTGGCGTAGTCGAAGTGTCGGAATCCACGCGGGTACTTGAAGTCCCCGAAGTAGGAGACACCGTGGCGAAACGTCGCGCGTTCGAGGTCCGGCAGCGGCTCGTCCGTCTCGGTTGCCAGCGAAGCGCCATATGCCGGAGCAACCGCCAGTGGCGCCATGACAAACGCCAGCGCCAACCCTCTCCTACGGCTACTGAGACGCACCGTCCACCACCGCCATGTCGAAGGCCGCAGCCATGAGCGCGCGGGTGTAGTCCGTGCGGGGCGCTTCGAAGATCTCATGTGCCGCCCCCTGCTCCACGATCACCCCATCCTTCATCACGATCACTTCGTCAGCAAGCGCCCTCACGACTTTCAGATCGTGGCTGATGAACAGATAGGCAATGTTGTGGCGCCGCTGCAGGTCGCGCAACAAGTCCACCACCTGTGCCTGCACCGACATGTCGAGTGCGGAGGTGGGCTCATCGAGCACTAGGAAACGCGGCTTCAGCACAATGGCGCGGGCAATTGCGATCCGCTGGCGCTGGCCGCCGGAGAACTCGTGCGGGTATCGATCGGCGTCCGACGCCGGCAGATCGACTTCTGAGAGCGCGGCTTCCACCCTGTCGGTTCGCTCTGCTTCCGTCAGATCGGGTTCGTGGATTCTGAGTCCCTGTTCGATGATCTCCCGCACCGAGCGCCGCGGCGAGAGCGATCCGTAGGGATCCTGGAAGACGATCTGCATGTGCTTGCGGAACGGCTGCAGGGCCTTGGTCGGCAGGCCCTGTAGGTTGTCCCCACCGAAGACGATGGCACCTTCACTTCGCGCCAGACGAAGCAGCGCCATCCCGAGCGTTGTCTTGCCCGAACCGGATTCTCCCACGACGCCGATGGTCTGCCCGGCACGAACCGAGACCGAGATGTCATCTACGGCCTTCAGCACCCGGCCTCGGCTGAAGAAGCCGCGACTCAGATCGAAGTGCACCTTGATGTGCTCGCCCCGCATGACAACTTCCGCCTCGGGATTCGCCTCGACCGGCTCGCCGGACGGCTCCGCGGCGAGCAGTTTGCGCGTGTAGTCGTGTTCCGGCGCGGTAAAGATACGCGCCGCGGGACCCTGCTCGACAATCCGTCCCCCGGTCATGACACAGACGCGATCGGCCATTGCCTGCACCACGCCAAGGTCGTGCGTGATCAGTAGCAGGGCCATATCGAGCCGCGATTTCAGATCGCGCAGAAGTGCCAGAATCTGCGCCTGGATCGTGACGTCGAGCGCGGTCGTCGGCTCATCGGCTATCAGCAGCGCTGGTTCGTTGGCCAGCGCCATGGCAATCATGACGCGCTGTCGCTGGCCGCCCGAGAGTTCGTGCGGGTAGGCCCGAAGGCGCTCCTCGGCTCGCTGCAGGCCGACCAGTTGCAGCAGTTCGAGAGTGCGTGCCCGTGCGGCGGCCTTGCCGAGGGACTGATGTACGAGCAGCACCTCGTTCACCTGCCGCTCAACCGTATGCAGCGGATTCAGTGACGTCATGGGCTCCTGGAAAATCATGCTGACGCGATTGCCACGCATGTAGAGCAGATCGGCTTTGCTCGCCCCGATCATTTCCTCGCCGTCAACGCGCACCGAACCCGCCGGGTGACTCGCCTGCGGATAGGGCAGCAACTGCATCACCGAGAGCGCTGTCACCGACTTGCCGGAACCCGATTCACCCACGAGCGCCACCGTCTCGCCGCGATCGATGTGAAAGGAGACGTCGGTCACGACCGTGCGGTCGTGGAAGGCAATGGCCAGGTCTTCGACTTCGAGGATTCGCTCGGCCATCAAACGCCGACCACGCTGCGCCGGGGGTCGAACGCGTCCCGTACGGCTTCGCCAACGAAGATGAGCAGCGTGAGCATGATGACCAGCGTGAAGAAACCCGCGAGTCCCAGCCAGGGCGCCTGGATGTTGGCTTTGCCCTGCGCAAGCAACTCGCCAAGGGACGGGGAACCGGCTGGCAGGCCAAAACCGAGAAAGTCGAGCGACGTCAGCGTCGTGATCGAGCCGTTCAGCAGGAACGGCATGAAAGTCAGCGTCGAGACCATGGCGTTGGGCAACACGTCCTGGCGCATTATCGTGAAGTCGGATTCGCCGAGGGCGCGGGAGGCCCGCACGTAGTCGAAGTTACGGGTCCGCAGGAACTCGGCGCGGACGACGCCAACGAGGGCCATCCAACTGAAGAGCAGCAGCAGGCCGAGCAGCACGAGGGGGCCCGGTTCAACCAGACTCGAGAGGATGATCAGCAGGAACAGCACCGGCAGGCCGGCCCAGATCTCGACGAAGCGCTGCCCGAGCAAGTCGACAAGCCCGCCGAAGTAGCCCTGAATCGCGCCGACGGAGATGCCGATGATCGATGAGAACAGCGTCAGACCCAGTCCAAACAGGACCGACATGCGGAACCCGTAGATGATCCGTGCCGCGACGTCCCGCGCAACATCATCGGTGCCCAGCCAATGTCGAAATGATGGCGGTGACGGTGCGTACGTGTCGATGTCCCGGTCGATCGTGTCGTAGGCGTAAGGAATGGGCGGCCAGACCATCCAGCCGTCGCCCGCCTCGATCAACGCCTGGACCTCGCTGTTCCGGTACTCCGCCTCCGTCGGGAAGATGCCCCCAAACTCCGTTTCGGCGTACGTCACGAGGACGGGGAAGTAGAGGCCGCCTTCGAACCCCATGACGATCGGTTTGTCGTTGGCGATGAGTTCGGCAAACAGGCTCAGTACGAGCAGGTTCGAGAATATCCACAGCGACCAGTAGCCGCGGCGGTTCGCGCGGAAGTTGGCGAGGCGGCGGCGGGTGATGGGGCGCAAGCGAAGCATCAGACCTGCCGCGTCTCGAAGTCGATCCGCGGGTCGACCAGCGTGTAGGTGATGTCGCCAACCAGGTGCATGAGCAGGCCGACCAGCGTGAACATGTAGAGGGTCCCGAAGACGATCGGGTAATCGCGCGAGAGTATCGCCTCGAAGCCCAGCAGACCCAGGCCGTCCAGCGAGAAGATCACCTCGATCAGCAGCGCGCCCGTGAACAGCACACCGATCAGCGCCGCGGGGAAGCCGGCAACGACAATCAGCATGGCGTTGCGGAACACGTGCCCGTAGAGCACGCGGGTTTCATCAAGCCCCTTGGCGCGCGCGGTCAGCACGAACTGTTTGCTGATTTCCTCGAGGAACGAATTCTTGGTCAACATCGTCAGCGTTGCAAAACTGCCAATGGTCAGCGACGCCACCGGCAGCGCGAGATGCCAGAAGTAGTCGCCGATCTTGCCGACAGTCGACAGTTCATCGAAGTTTTCCGACACGAGACCTTTGAGGGGAAACCAGTCGAAGAACGAGCCGCCGGCAAAGAGAACAATGAGAAACACGGCGAACAGGAATGCCGGCGCCGAATAGCCGGCGAAGATCACGGCGCTCGTCCAGGCGTCGAACCGACTGCCGTCGCGCACCGCCTTCGCGATCCCGAGGGGGATGGAGACGAGATAGGTCAGGAGCATCGACCACAACCCGAGGGAGATGGACACCGGGAACCGTTCGATGACCAGATCGACAACCCTGCGGTTCTGGTAGTAACTCTCGCCGAGATCGAACCGGGCGTAGTCGGCAAGCATCGCGAAGTACCGCTCGTGCAGGGGCTTGTCGAAACCGAACTGCGCCTCAAGTTCTGCAATGAGTTCGGGGTCGATGCCCTCAGCACCCGGAAACTGCGACTCGCCTGACGCCTGCGGGACTGACGGGGCCTCGCTGGCACCCGCGATGCGAGACGCCGCCCCGTCCACCGACCCGGTCATGCGGGCGATTGCCTGATCGACGGGGCCACCCGGCGCAAGCTGAACAATGAAGAAGTTGATGGTGATGATGCCTATCAACGTTGGCACGATCAGCAGCAACCGTTTGGTGACGTAGATCAGCAAAGCGGTCTCCGTACGGGGTTACCAGCATAACGCAGCAGTACGTAGGGGAGGTGCCGATCATGTCGACGTCACATGGCTCGAACATGACCGGGTGATCCACGACTCGTCTGGCGCATCAGCGCGCCGGACTATCGTTCCGCAACCCACTCCGGCACGTCGAGTATGGCCCGTCGCGCACGATCGAGCCGTGCGTGGACCAGGGGATCGATGACTTCGAGCGTCCTGGTCTGCGTCGGCCGACAACTGCGCGTGAAGTAGGAATGCAGGGAACGTCGAAGACCAGCTGTTCGATTCTGGGTGCCGCCGTGCCACAGGTGCGCGTTGTACACGACGCAGGTTCCCGCCGGACCGGTCAGCACCGTTTCACCCGGAACCGGATCGTATGGCGTCCGCCCGGGCGCGGTGAGCGCGGTACCGAACGGGTGGCCCCGCCGGTGTGTCCCGGGCACGACGCGGGTTGGACCGTTGTCGACGGTGAAGTCGTCGAGCATCCAGATCGCGTTCACAACTTCGGGCGTGCGGACCGTCCAGCCCCAATCGGCGTGAATCGACTGGTGACCAAACCCGGGCAGCGGACAGTGGAAGTTCGAACTGCTCATCTTGAAACGGGGCCCGAGGACATGGCGTGTCGCCGCGAGCAAACGGGGCTGCATGTAGAACACATCGAACAGGCCGTCGCGGTTCATCGCCTTCAGCACCGTACCGCTCAGCCGGCTGATGCCCACGGTCTGCGACACCTCACTGCCGGACGCGTTGCCCTCTTCCGCCGCGGCTGCGTCCAGGCGTTCCCGAATATCGCGCAGCGTGGGTTCATCAAGGAGCGGTCCGAGGCTCACATAGCCATCATGATCGAGCGCGGCACGTTCGGCTTCCGAAAGGGACGGGTTGTCCGCATCAAGCAGACCCGCTTCGCCCAGCGCGTATTCGATCTCGGATGGCTCCAGCTGCGCGTACGAATTCGTCAGGATGTCGGCCAGTCTTTGGCCGAGTCCGGCGTACGCGTCGAACGCTGCACGGTTCGCTTCGAGTGCGGCAAGTCTCCCGGAGTCCGAGTCCCCGGCCAGCCATACCTCAGATGCAAGATCCGTCGCCTTGCGCGCGCCGGACAGCGTCTCCGGGTCGACGCCGGGGTGCCTCGGCGTGTGCAGGTCGTCAGGAATTGCGGTCAGCCGGGCTGCCGCCAGGTGCCGTTCGATCGACGGTTTCGCAGGCTTCATGCCGGGGGAGCCTGGAGTGGCCCGATCGGACTGTCTACCCGATGCCGCTGCGCGTGACCTCCGGCACGAACTCTGTGCTTGCCATGTCGCTTGACAGAGAACTGCAGGGGGGCCGGCAGGTTCTGTTCGGGACCCGTCATGAGCGAGCCTACGAACCGGTCGGAGCGCCCCTTTCGCCACGCACCAGGGTCCCCGGCAACTCGCCCGTAAACGCGTCGTCGCGGCGGGTCTCGATTCCGGACACGAACGTGTGTCGATAGCCGTCCGATTCCTGCACGAGGCGTCGACCGCCGGCCGGCAGGTCGTAGATGACGCGCGGCGCCTTCAGGCGCAGCGCGTCGTAGTCAATCACATTGATATCGGCCTTGTAGCCCGGCGCGAGCAGACCGCGGTCACCAAGCCCGTACGCCAGCGCGTTGCCGTGCGTGTGCTTGTGAATCAGGAACTCGAGCGGCAGACCGGGCCCACGGGTCCGATCCCGGGTCCAGTGCGTCATCATGAAGGTGGGTGCACCGGCATCACAGATCACGCCGACGTGCGCGCCGCCGTCCGCGACACCGATCACTGATGCATCGTCCAGCAGCATCTCGCGGATGTCGTCGAGGTTGCCGCCGTAGTAGTTCTCGAACGGGTGCATCACAAGCCCCTGACCGTCGCTCGCCATGAGCCAGTCCAGCAGCAGCGCCCAGGGCGCTACGCCCTGTCGCCGGGCTTCCGCGCCCAGGCTTTCGTCGGACGCGGGTTCATAGCGGACGCCGTCGTCAAGGCGAAACAGGTTGTCGATGAGGCTGTCGACCCAGGCGGTGTGTTTGTCCTCCGGTCGCTCCGTGACCAGACGCTCCCGAAGCGCCGCGTCGCTTCTCAGGCGCTCGAACCGGACGCGCGGCTCGAGGTCCGCGAGTAGTTGCCACGCGGGGTGGGTATGGAAGGGATTGAGTCGCGTTTCGAGGCCCATCAGCATGCCGATCCCGCGCACATGGACCTGACCGTTGCAGGCGATCCCGGCATCCCGCGCCGCGTGAATGTTCGCCATGGTTTCGCGCCACAGTTCAGGCGCGTTGCGAACCTGCACGATGAGGCACGACAGCGGTCGCCCGGAAAGTTCCGCTGCGGCCCGCATGGCCTCGAACTCACCGGGGCCGAAGTCGGAATTGACTTCGATGACGCCTTTGCCGGCACGCTTCATGGCGGCCGCCATGCCAAGCAGTTCCGCTTCGCGCGCGCTGAGCGTCGGCGTCACCCGACCGTCCGCCGCCCTGTGCTTGGTCGTGCGCGACGTGGTGAAGCCCAGCGCGCCGGCATGCAGCGCCTCCTCGAGGAGGTCGCCCATGTGTTTGATCTCGCCTTCCGTCGGCGCCTCGCTGTGATCCGCGCCGCGTTCACCCATCACGTAGAAACGGAGTGCCGCGTGCGGCATCTGGGCGCCAATATCCATCGACCGGGTCATGGTCTCGAGGGCGTCGAGATACTCGGGGAAGGACTCCCAGTCGAAGGACACACCTTCGGAGAGTACCGTGCCGGGAATGTCCTCGACACCTTCCATGAGATTGATGAGGTAGTCCGTCTGGTCGCGTTTCACCGGCGCAAAACCGACGCTGCAGTTGCCGAAGACCGCGGTGGTGACGCCATGCCAGGAAGACGGCGTGAGGTATGGATCCCAGGTTGCCTGCCCGTCGTAGTGGGTGTGGATGTCGACGAAGCCGGGCGTCACGAGCAGGCCGTCCGCGTTGATCTCCCGTCTGGCAGGGCCCAGTTTCTCTCCGACAGCCACGATGCGCGCACCCTCGACCGCGACGTCCGCGGTCCTTCCCGCCGAGCCACTGCCGTCGATCACCGTGCCACCACGTATCACCTGGTCATGCATTGGGAGTCCCTCCTTCAGTGCGCGGATGATGCCAGCAGGCAGGGTCACCCGCCAGCGTGGGAACCCGCCGCACATGACCGCACGTTCCGTGGCACCATGCGCGCCGACCAAAACGCAAGCCTCACCCAGGAGCCAACACCATGCTGAAACTTCACTTCGCCCCAAACTCACGCGCCGGGCGCATCCTCTGGCTGCTGGAAGAACTTGGCCTGCCGTACGAACTCAACCGGATGGACTTTCACCCGAAGGATCTGAAGTCGGACGAACACCGGGCGCGGCATCCACTCGGCCGTGTGCCGGTGCTCGACGATGGCGACGTGTCGATCTACGAGTCCGGCGCAATCGTCGAGTACATCATTGCGCGCCACACCGACGGGGCCCTGAAGCCTGCCGTCGACTCACCGCTCTATCCCGAATTCCTGCAATGGTTTCACTACTGTGAAGGCATGGTGATGCCACCGGTCAACACCATTGTCGTGCAGACCGTGCTGCTGCCGCCCGAGCGCCGGAACGAAGAAGCGCTCGGCCAGGCGCAGCGCCTGCTGTCGCGGGCACTGATCCCCGTCAACGAGGCGCTCGAAGGCAAGGACTACCTGATTGGTGATTTCTCAGCGGCGGACATCATGCTCGGCCACGCCTGCTTCATGAGCAATCGCCTGGGCTGCGTCGCGGACGACATGACCAACCTCAAGGGCTACGTCGAGCGCATCGCGGCGCGGCCGGCGTTTCAGACCGCGATCAACGCCTGAAGCATCCGGCCCCGGACCTACGCGGCGCTCGGGTCGTAGAACCCGAGCCCGCGGTACATGTCGAGGCCAACAATCTGGCGGAGTTCCGGCGTGAGTTCCGCAAACCGCTCCCGCGAGACGTTGAGATACTGGTTCTCCTCCTGGCGCACCCAGCCGAGGGAGTACGTGAGGATCACGCCGTAACGCCAGTCGTCAGACGTGTTCGCGCCCGCACCGTGCAGCAGGCCGCCCATCCAGTACAGAACCGACCCGGCAGGCATCTCCGCGCTCACGACCTCGCCAGGCTCGGCGACTCGGTCCGCTGGCCACGTGTGACTGCCGGGCACGAGCAGCGTGGCTCCGTTGTCCGCCCGAAAGTCGCTGACGGCCCACATGCTCGCCACGATGATGTTCGGGCGAGGCTCCGGAAAGAACGTGAACGAGTCCTCTTCCCGATGCAGTTCCTGCCTGCGCGCGCCGGGGCCCACTTCGAGCGCTGCCGTGACATGCAACTGGTAGCCGAATTCGCTGTTGGGCATGAGGTGCGTGTCACACACCTGTCGGCTGATCGGATGCGCGATGAGATGGTCCGTGATGCTGGGTGACCGCTCGACCAGTGCCGTCACGCGCCGGGTGCGGCCCGGGTAGAACTGCGTGGGATCGTCCTTCCCGATCACCTTGACCGACGCCATGTGCGGCGCGAGTTCGTTCGTGATCGACTCGCGCAGCTGATCGTCCGTCACACCCGTCACGACCGCGCAGCCCACTTCGCCAAGCGCCGCCGCTATATCGGAAGGGGCTGCATCAGCGTCAAATCCGGGGATGGACATAGGGTACTCCCGTCTCGAAGGACTTGGCGTCAGCGGCTGCGCCCGACCAGCCATGTGTTGATGCGTCGCTGCGCCTCGGACCGCTGGTCGTCCGAGAGCCGGCCCGCCACGCTATCGCGGTGGGCGACGGCGTCCGCGCCGTTCACAACCGCAAGTGACAGCCATTTGAACGCTTCGACGTCGTCCTGCGGGCCGCCCCGCCCCTCCGCGTGCAGCACACCCGACAAACCCTGCGCGCGCGCGTGGCCCTGCTCGGCGGCGCGCAGCAGCATGACCAGGCCACGCGCCTCGTCTTTCTGAACGCCGGCGCCGTTGGCATACATCCGCCCCAACTCGAACGCGCTGTTCGCGTCGCCAAGTTCGGCTCCCATCCTGAAGAAGCGTACTGCTTCTGCCGGGTCCGGCTCCACGCCCTGCCCACGGGCAACCATCAGTCCGGCATTCAGAGCCGCCTCGCCGCTGCCAGCTTCCGCAGCCCGTGTGAAGTAACGCAGTGACAGCTCAGGATTGGCCCGGACACCCATACCCATCGCATACATGCTCGCGAGGTTGAGCAAGGCGGCCGTGCTCCCGTCCGCCGCGGCGCGCTTGTACCACTTCACCGCGGTTTTGCCATTGGTCCGAACGCCATGGCCCTGCTGGTACATCTCGCCGAGCCGCAGCGATGCTTCCGCAGTTCCACCCTTTGCCGCGCGCGTCAGCCACTTCAGCGCCTGCCTCGGGTTGAAGTCTCGCGCGTATCCCTTGAGGTACTCGACACCAAGTTGAAGCTGTGCGTTTTGGTCACCCGCGCCCGCAGCATCCTGCAGCGCATCCGCGCCCACATGCGTTGCCGCGAAGGCCGCGAGCGCCAGGATCAGGGCACGCACAGGGGAGCCATGGCGATCCGCGCGGAGCGAACGAGTGTGCCGGAATCGGGTGCGTAACCGCATTTCAATATCAGTGTCGGGACGCGACTTCCCCGGCGGCGGTGTCTTCGGTTTCATCGAAGTACCAGGTCGCCGGGTGATAGGCGAGTGTCCAGCGGTTGTCCCAACCCCAGATCCCGTTCGGGATCACGTTCTTCAGTCGTGTCGACGTAACGACCGGATGCGGCGCGAGCCCAACCGTGCCAAAGGTCCACACGTTGTCTGCCGCCTGCGAAAGGATGGCTTTGCCGGCCGCAATACGTCGCGCGGGATCAACCGACTGCCGGAGTTCGTCCGCAAGGCGCTGCACTTCCCTCATCGACGGCGGTGGCGCTTCGCCGAGTTCCCCGTCGGTCACGTAGTAGCGCACCCAGTCGTTCCAGAGAATGCTGTCCCAGCCGGTATAGATCGGTGCCCACCAGCGGGGAATGATCGGGAACAGGATGTCGGTCGAAAAGTCCGTGTGCCACAGGGTCATCTGCATGTGGCCGGCCTGTGCCCGGGCCGACTGCAAACCCCGGTCCACCAGCTTGAGCCGGAGGTCGACGCCCACGGCCCGCCAGTACGACGAGACCAGTTCCATCGTGATCGCCTTGGGCGTTTCGAAGTCAAGGAACTCCATGGTGATGACGAGCGGCGTGCCGTCGGGATACTCCCGCAGCCCGTCGCTGTCCACGTCCTTCAGCCCGACCTCATCCATCAGGGCACGTGACTTGCCCGGGTCGTACTGGGCGTGACGCTGCGGGTATTCGGGATCGTAGAAGACGCTCGTCGGGTGAATCGACGCCTGCTGCGGCACGCCCCGGCCGAAATAGATGATCTCGTTCATCTCCGGTCGGTTGATCGCATAGGACAGCGCCATCCTGAAGCGCCGGTCCCAGTAGAGTTCACGCAGCTTTTGATCCGCGTGGTTGTAATTGGGCTGGATCACGACGTCACTGGTGTGCAGGCGCCGCCAGATCTTCACGTCAACCTGGCCGGTCCGTTCGCCGAGCTTCAGCAGCGGAATGTCCTGGGTCCGGAGCGCGAACGCGGCAAAGTCGAGCTGACCCGTCGATGCCTTGGCGGTGATCAGCTCCGAGTTGTCGAGAATGACCTCGGCGTCGATCCGGTCGATGTACGGCAGCTGATTCCCCGCCGGATCAACCTTGTGATAGTAGGGGTTGCGCTCGTAGCGCATCATGATCGGCGTGCGCGATACTACTCTGAAGGCACGCAGCGTCGGCACTTCCGCACTGTCTTCGGTACGGGCGTTACGCTGCGAGTCGATGAACGCCATCCACGTCATGAAGCCGCGATCGGATACGCGTTCGTTGACATCCTCGCGGTTGGTGAATGCAGGGTGCCAGTGCCTGAAGTAATGCTCCGGGTCCACCATGAAGTTGCCGTACTGGGCAATCAGGTGTTTGAAGAGCGGGTTCGGCTCCCTGAAGACGTAACGAAAGTTGTGATCGTCGAGCTTCTCGATCCGTCCACCCTGGATCAGCCGCGACGTCACCGGGCTGATCTCTTTGTCCATCCAGATGTGATCGAACGTGAAGACGAAGTCGTCCGCGGTGAGTGGCTCACCATCCGACCACTTGAGTCCGCGCCGCAGTTCGATGCGCGTCGTCTTCCCGTCAGCACTCACCGAGTAGGACCTGGCGAGATTGGGCAGGAAGTTGTTGAGATCCGCGGAGATCGTGAGCGCGGCCTCCCAGTTGAAGAAGGTCCAGGCATCGCTCAGCGTAATTCGGGCCTTGCCGCCGTATTGCCCGATCCGCTCATAGGGTTCGATCACCGGCGGGTCGTCCGGCAGACGCTCCTCGACCGGCGGCAACCCGAGATCGTCCAGCATGGGGCTCTGCGCGTAGCTCAGAATCCCGAGTTCGGACGCCGTGCGCGGCTCTTCGAACCACGATCGCGGCCACGGCTGAGCCTCAGGTTCCCCTTCGATGGGCGCCACCGCGCCGTCGTCTGCCGAAGCGCCGGGTCCGCCGATGCAGAGCAACAAGAGCAACAAGAGCGCGGCGGGCAGCCAGTTCGTGCTGAAAGTCTTCACACTTCGAACGTACACGAATCGACCCCCGCTGTCCCCCAATCGGACGCAATCGTCATCAGAATCAGGCCTCGGGCGACATTTGCGACACCCAGGCCTTCCCGATAATGTATCTCACCGCAGGCAGCACCACGGTTTTTGCAAATGGTCATGAGCGAAGAACAACGCTACGTATTCGACACTTTCGGATACTTCATCGTCCCGAATGCGTTGACCGGGGAGCAGATCGAACGACTTCGTTCGACGCTGAAGAATCCGACCGAGCAGTGGCAGCCGCTCGACATGAACCAGAATCCGCTGCACTGGGACCCGATCTGGCGTGAACTGCTGGATCTGCCAACGCTCTCGCCGATTCTGGAAGAACTTGTCGGCGATCCGAACCTGATGGCGTCACGCGAGGCAAATCCCGATCGCGAACCGCTCCCCACATTCAGGCTCGATCACATCAACGTCCACACCCATGTCCAAAAGGGATTTGCCGGTGGCATGCTGCACGGCGGCCGCGGTGTGAACGGCCATTTCCAGTATCACGATGGTCGGTTCTACAACGGCCTCCTGACCGTCTCGATCGAGCTGTACGACACGCACCCCAACGACGGGGGCTTCGCGTGCATCCCAGGCACGCACAAAGGCAACGTGGCGTTGCCTGAGGCCTGGCGCGATCTCAGCCGCGGCGTCCACGCGTCCGTGACGCGCGTGGCCGCAAAACCCGGCGACGCCATCATATTCACCGAGGCGATGACGCACGGCACGCTGCCGTGGACCTCCGATGCGCCACGCACGACGATCTTCTACAAGTACTCACCCCACAGTTCGAGTTGGGGGGCCTACTACTTCAACCCGGACGACTACCGCCACTACGCTGACATAACAGACCGACAACTCGCGATCCTGGAGCCGCCGAACGCGCGCTACCGTGGCCGACCAACCAGACCCGAACGGCTGGAGGAGGCGCAGATTCAGCAGGCGGGCTCCTGACATGGCCGAAGCGCCGCAGATCCCGAGCCCAACCTTCCATCCCGTTGCACGGCCGGACCGCGTCGAGTTCGCATCAGCGGAGTGGCGCGCCCTCGCGGACAGTTACCTCTCGGCGCAGTTTGAGAGGCACGGCGGCGACATTGGCGACGACCGGATCGTCGTCGTCGAGCGCTACACCAACGCACCCCCGCACATCGCCGATGCGGACGGCGACATCACGTTTCATTTGATCGTCGACCCGACCGGGGCGCGCGTCGTGCATGGCGATCACGCGGAGCCTGACTTCAGGGTCACCGCCGACCACACCAGGGGGCAGTGGGTCGCAACCGCCGTGTACGAGCAGATGCCCGAGCGCGCGGCACGGCTGCAACGCGAGACCACACACCTGTTCGGCGACGTCTTCACGACCGAAGGCGCATTCCCGACCAGCCCCGGCGCACTGCGCGTGCTTGCGGGCCTGCACGATCACGTCGGGCGCCGCACGATTCCGGGAACTGACCTCGCATTCCGGATAGAGCGTCTCGGCCTGCAGGACCGGGTGGATGAACTCAGCGAACGCGGCTACACCGTCCTCGAGTCAGTCATCAGCGAAGCCATGGCTGACGAACTCGAAGCGGACCTGCGGCGTCTCATCCAGGAGACCCGGGACGCCGGCGGTCAGGGTCACGCGGCATCGATGCTCCTCGCCCGGGGCCCGCTCTGGGAAGAGATCGCGCTGCACCCGCTGGTCCACACCCTCGCGCAGCACATGGTGGGCGAGGACTGCAATCTCGGTCAGTCGCTTGGATTCACCAAGCTGACTGGTCAGGACACACACCAGATGCACAACGATCCGCCCCATCCGCTGACCGGCGATGTCTGCTGCAATCTGACGACCATCTGGGCTCTGCAGGACTTCACCGAGGATGCCGGCCCCACGCTGATCGTACCCGGCAGCCACAAGCTCAACTGTCATCCCGCGGCGAACGCGCGCGAACGGGCGGAGAAGATTCTGATGCCCAAAGGCTCGGTTGCGATGTGGCACGGGTCGAGTTGGCACGGCGCCGCGATCCGCGACGCGGACGGTGACCGGATCACCATCCACAACACGTACCTCAGAAACTGGGTGCGCACGTTCGACAACTACCTGCACATCGACCCCGCGATCCTCGACAGGAACCCGGTCGGGCTCACGATGTTGTGCGGGCTGGACGACTACTACATGAAGAACACGTTGTCGGGGCCGGACTACCGCCGTTTAGCCTGAGCGGAGCGCCCGGGCGCCTACGCCATCGTCACCAGTCGGACCAGACGAAACCATCCCTGTTCGGCATCCGCACCGCCGGCAACGAGTCACTGTCCAGAACGGCATCCTCACCAACAATATCGTTGAGGTGCAGCAGGTATGCCGTCAACGCGTATACCTCATCGTCAGTCAGGCTACCCGGCGCCGCGAACGGCATCGCCTTGCGGACGTAGTCAAACACCGTCGTCGCGTACGGCCAGTAGCTGCCAAGCGTCTTGACGGGCCCCGATGAGCCGATACTGCCATGGCCTCCGGCCAGGCGATCGTTGGGGCCGCCCGCGCCGGCTTCGGCGTGGCAGGCCGTGCAGTGACGTGCATACAGCGCCGCGCCCGCGGCGACGCTGCCCGACCCTTCGGGCAGGCCTTCGCCGTCCGGCANTACGGTGAACTCCAACGNCCGCGCGTCCTCGTCCGTCAGCGTGACGCCCAGGCGGGGTGCCTCTTGCGCGGCCGCGCCGAACACTGACAGCAGCACGACCATCGCCCCAACGCGCACGCTGCAACTACACATAGACATTCACCGACGACCCGTCAGCCCTGATCCGCCAGGCCTGCGTTCCGTTGTAGTGATAGAACGATCCCGGCGCCCGACCCGCCAGCGCGGCACTCCGCCCTGGCTGCACCGCGCCCGTTTCGTCGTATGCTCGACTCAGCAGCGTTGCCGGTCTCCCGTCCCAGCGCCAGGCCACCTGGAAACGCGTGGCAGACCGGGGCAGGACGTGTTCATCGAGCACGGCGTCCGCCCACGTTGCACCTCCGTCCGCGGAGACCTCGACCCGCCGAATCCGCCCCCCGCCGCTCCACGCGAGGCCGGAGATGCGGTAGACGCCTTTCGGGCCGAGCATGAGCCCCGGCGACGGACTCGTGATCACGGACTTGACGCCCATCGGGAAGGTGAAGAGCGTGGCGCGCCCGTCCGCTCCGAGGTCGGAGTACTTCGAGGTTTCGTCCTTCGTCATCGCCGGCTGATCCGTCACCATGAGCGTCCGAAGCCATTTGACGCTCATGTTCCCCTCCCAACCCGGCAGAAACAGCCGCATTGGGTAACCGTTCGCCGGGCGCAGCCGCTCGCCGTTCTGGTAGAGCGCGAGGAGCGCGTCATCGAGGCACTTCGCGAGCGGCACGCTGCGACTCATCACAGCGGCATCACCGCCAGTCGCGATCACCCACTTCGCGCCGGGTTTGACACCCGCTTCGTCGAGAAGCAGCGCCAACGGCACCCCGCCCCACTCGCTGTTCGACAAGAGGCCATGGAGATCGCCACATCCCGCGGGCACCGGGTTCGGCGCCGTCAGCGCGCCGCTGTTGCCTGAACATTCCAGGAACTGAATCCGGGACACCGTCGGGTAGCGTGCAAGCGAGTCGAGATCGAACTGCAGGGGTCGTTCCACCAGCCCATGGATGACCAGTCGATGCGCGGCAGGGTCAATGTCCGGGATTCCACTGTGATGTCGCTCGAAGTGCAGGCGTGATGGCGTAATGATCCCCTCGAGGCGTTCGAGCGGTGTCCGCGACACGCCCGTGCCCGTCGTTCCCGGCGCGGAGGCAACGCCCAGGCGCCTGACGTCCTCGTGGATCGAAGGCGCGCCTGACTCCGACATGGGTGCACCGGGCGCGTGCATCCAGGCATCCCGTTCCGCGCCGCCCGCACTCGCCGCCAGCAGCCCGGCGCCTCCGGCTGCCGAGACCTTCAGCAGGGCGCGTCGTGAAAGCAGGCCATTGCCTGCCGCGTCGTCTCCGGTCACGGGTCGGTCCCGAAAGCACCGGCATCGCGGAGCTCAGCCAGGCGCTCGTCGCTCACATCGAGATCAGACCGGAGGACCCCTTCCGTGTGCTCGCCCAGCAGCGGTGGCGCGGTGAGCGGAACGTTCGAGCCGCTCATGCGGGGCGCAAAGCCGAGCAGCGGCACCTCGCCGTGCAGTGGCAGATCGAGATTGTGGACAAAGCCCCGTGCCAACAAATGCGGATCGGTGTGCAGTTCAGCCGTGTCTTCGACGGCCGAACAGGGTACGCCCGCAGCAGCCAGATGTTCCATCGCCTCGAACTTCGTGCGCACCTTCATCCAGTCCGCGACGATCGCGTAGAGCTCGTCCGCGTGCGCCACGCGATCGCGCGGATTGGCGAACCGTTCGTCCACTGCCAGATCGGGCCGGTCGATCGCCGCACAGAACTCATCCCACTGACCGGCCGTGATCGGCATGATGTAGATCCAGTCGTTGGGGCCGAACGGTTTGCAGGGATAGAGTTCGATCGGCGGCAACCCCGCGCTTGTACCGTTTCGACCCGCGGCTGCCGTCCCCCAGGTAGACCCCGTCGCGATCCTGGTGCGCATGAAGTACGTCATCGCTTCCTGCATGGAGATTTCGATGGACTGACCTTCGCCCGTGCGCTCGCGCTGGATATAGGCCGCAAGGATCGCCATCGCAAGCTGCACGCCGGTCCCGGAGTCACCTGTGGTCGGACCGGGCAACATCGGTCGGCCATCAGGCTCACCGGTCACCGAGAAGGCGCCGGCCGCCGCCTGTGCAACCATGTCGAAGCTCTTGAACTGCGCGCGCGGACCTTCCGTGCCAAAGCCTTTGAGCTGCGCATAGATGAGCGTCGGGTGAACAACTTTGAGGGACGCGTAATCGAGCTGCAGCTTCTCGACTACGCCGGGTCCGTAGTTCTCGACGAACACGTCGAACCGGGGCAGCAGTTCGAGCAGGACATTGCGGCCTGCCTCACTCCTGAGGTCCAGCGCAACGCTCTGCTTGTTGGCATTCCAGTTGCAAAAGTACGCCGAGTAGCCGCCGTCCTTGCCCAGCCCCACGTTGCGTCCGGGATCGCCGTGCCCGGGCGGCTCGATCTTGACCACCTCGGCGCCGAGCCAGGCGAGGGCCTGGGTGCACGAGGTGCCGGCCTCGTACTGCGTCATGTCCAGTATGCGCATGCCGTCGAGTGCAGCCATGATCTCTCCCCGGTTCCTTTGCATCGGTTCTACACCGGGCATCCCCACGCTTCAAGCGAGGCCCGGTTCCACGCCCATGCCAAAACACCATCCCATGCACCGGAACCCCGTGCACGANTCGAAAGGTTACGCCCCGCGNAAGTCGACTCACGCTCAGGGGCCGGTCCCTCAGAGNGAGATGAGAGAGGGGTGTGGGAGAGAGAGGTGTGGAGCGCCCGATGCACTGCATCGAGCGACTCGTCCNTATTACCGGGAGTTGCCGCNTTTCGGGGANCCCGTGGGCGCAGGCTCCTGTTCGATTCAGCCGGTCTTCGCACGTAACCATGGAGGNCATCGNCACTTGCGCCAGACACCCGTTCCTGCCGCCCGCTCGCACCCNCATGACCGGGGGCCCAACTGACCCGTGGNCTACACGCTCTACACCGCGGCAATCGGCCTGTCGGCATTTCTGCTGTTTCTCGTTCAGCCACTCATCGCGAAGCTGCTGTTACAGGGCTTTGGCGGCGGCGCTTCGATCTGGATCACGAGCCTCGTGTTCTTCCAGGTCGTCTTGCTGACGGGTTACGGGCTGACGCATCTGCTGATCCAGACGGTTGGAATCCGCCGCCACATGTTCGTGCTGGGGGCTCTGTTGATCGGGTCGCTCGCTGTGCTGCCACTCCCGTGACACTGCTGACATCCGCGACCAGGACGCTGACCTGCTTGCGTTCCCCTTCCATCACTGGCCGCGCGTCGATGACCTTCCGGACGATGTGCGACGGCGCATGCTCGATCGGTTCGACGGGCCCCGACTGCGTCAGGGCGCTGATCGAGCCAACGAGCTTCCTCGTGTAGGCGTCCTGCGCAGTTCGTACCTGAGGATCATCTGCCTCGTTCCCAACGCCAGGCGCAGCCCCGGCGACAGCTGTGTTTCCTCGAGGTGTACCACCAGAACGGTACAACGCTGGTCCAGCGCGAAGTTGACTTCGCTGCGACAGTGGTCAGAGACCGCCGACCTGGGTGAGAGGAAGAAGAGGAACACCGTGCAGTCTTCGATGCGCGCAGCAAGCTGCTCGTTCCACTCCGAACCCGGACTGATGCCCTCGTCGTACCAGACCTTCAGCCCCGCATCCGTCAGCAGCTCGAGTTCGGGGTAGACGACGGGCGCGTCTTCGTGGCTGTAACAGATGAAGGTGTAAGGCTGTGGGCCTTCGTAAGCGGTGACCGGACGCTGCATGTCAGCACTCTTTGTCAGTTGTGCCGGCCTGGCTCCACCGGCATCGGGATCCCGATGGCGCCGACCCCGGGATCCAAAGACACGGCGAAGCCCCGCGGCCTTGTGGTCATCCCCGGGCAGGTCCGGCAGCCGGAGCTGCGACGGCCTGTGCAACGCGGTATCGTGCCGCCCCGTTGGCAATACTAAGGACCCGCCAGAAGTGTTCAGCAAAGCCTGTGAGATCGCGCGTTCCGCGCCCCGCGAGGTCGGCACGATCGAACATCTGATCAACCGGCCGGAGGAAGGGGTGCACGTCCCGGTCGAATCGCTGACCCTCGATGCCGCCGAAGGCATCATTGGCGATCGATGGAAGAGCACCGCCTGGCTGCGTCTGGACGACGGCGCGCCTGACCCGCGCGTCCAGGTCAGCATGACCAACACGCGTGTCATGCATTGCTTTACAGGGGACGCACCCGGCGCAGTCTACGGATGCGGTGACAACCTCTACGTCGATTTCTGCCTGACCGAAGAAGCGCTCCCGGTTGGCACGCACCTGCAGATGGGCGACGCCATTCTGGAGCTGAGTGACGAGGTGAACGACGCCTGCGGGAAGTTTGTGCAGCGCTATGGCGCGGAGGCGTTTCGGTTCATCAGGGACGCGGACAACATGCCGTTACGCCTCCGTGGCGTCTTTCTGCGCATTCATCGCTCCGGGACCATTCAGGTTGGCGATACGATTACGGCCGTGGGCTAGCACCGAACTGACGGGGACCTTCACCGGGGCTCGCTGCCCGGATACACAGCCTCAGGCGCCGCCATCAAGACGTTTGGCCCGCTTCATGCCTTCATCGGTGTCGCCACTTTTCCAGTAGCTGCTGAGATACATCCGACGCTTGTCGAGTTGCTGTTCGTCGCGGCAAAACCCGCGCATGGCGCGCATCGCATCGAACTCTCCCGCGAACCACGGATAGGGCGTGTCCGGCAACCACGCGAGACCGCGGACCCGGTCGACAAGTTGAGTGTTGGGCTGCTTTCAGGCCGGATTGACGACCCAGATCAGCTCCATGCTCGACGGATGCCGGAGCTGCTGTCTGTCTGCTTCGCACGCAACTTCGATCACGCAATAGCCCCGTGCGTGGTCCGGCAGGCGCTCGAGGTTGATACTCAGCGCCGGCAGCGCAGCCATGTCACCGGCAAGCGGATACCAGTCCGCGTCAGGGGGACGAGCCACATCATGGTCGGGTCAGTACGGAATCTCGCGGCACACTGCCCGATACGGCGCGCCGGCCAACAGACCGCGAGGATTGCGCAGAAACTGCAGCGCGGTGACGCGATCCACGCAGGCGACTGAACACCCCCGCCGCGCACACGGAATCAGGCTTTCCGGACACCCCACAGCGCTTTCGGGACCCCGATGCGCGAGGATCCGGCGGCACAGCCGTCGAAACGCGTGCAGTCTGCCTCTTCCGGTGTCGGCTCTGATTCAGCCCGAAACCGGCCGTCAGGGCGCGCGCCCACCCTCGCGCGCGTCGAACCCCAACAGTTCGCCAAGTGCACTGCGGGACTCGACAGTCGGGGCTTCGAGCGGAATCCCGGCGGAATCCGCCGCGCGGGTATTCAGTTGGAACATCGCCGTGACCGCCGCGGCGTCCACCACGCCTTCGACGCCGATCGCCTCGAGCAGCGCGGCCCTTGCATCACCTGTCGCGGTCGGGTCGAGCGTCATCGCCGCGTCAACGAACGCCATGAGCAGTTCGCCGTGCCCGACCCCGCCGTCGCCAACCCCGGCACCAACGATCGACAGGTCGACCTCGACCTCACTTTGCGCGCCGCCCGCACGGAGCAGCCCTGCATGCGCGGTGGTTCAGTAGAAGCAGTCGTTGTGCATCGAGACGCGCGATGCGAGCAGCTCCATCTGTATCTTGTCGATCCCATAGTCGTGGTCTGCGTCCGTATAACGCGGCACCTGCTCGTAGGGGAAGTAATGCGACTGCATGAGATCGTCAGCGATTCGGGTCGCGTCGGGCACGAGACTGAACGCACGGTGGACGTTGGGCACCCACGCACGCTCGTCGTAAAGATCGGCGTAGTCTCCCTCGAGCCCGCCGACCGGAATCATGGGCACGTACCCCTCACCTGCTTCGGCCGTGCGTGGCCGCCTGCGCGTGGGCTCACCCGACCCCGCATCGGGCAACTCGCGGAGCTGCATTCCCAGTGCCACGTGAAAGGTATCGACCACAATGACGGCGCTGACGAGTCCGGCAACCTCGACGTACTCACAGTCGTCCATGCCCCCGTCGAGCAAGCCATGGACCCAGCTTCTTGTGATCCGCCCGGGATCTGTGACGAGTCTGTGAATCAGCTCGCGGCGCGCATCCGGCATCTCGGCCGCAACCGCGTGCTCGCCTTTCACAGACGCGGGTGACAGCGCTTCTTTCCTGCGCCTGCACAGCTCGCAATGCACCGCCGCCCGGGTTTCCACGGCGACCGCAACCCGTTCGCCCCCGGACAGCCAGGTGCCCGGGGCCGCAAGATGCGCCCAGACCCGCCCATGGGATTCGGTCAGTTCGCGGCGGATCAGTTGTGCGTCAACGGACATTCGATTGTCTCCGGTACCTGACCTTCAGCGTACCTCATCACAGCGCCGCGAGCCGTCTGGAACTGGCCCTTCGAACTGTGGTGAACTGACCCGGTCTGTAGATGAGGAGCCGGCAATGCTGTCTGCCTATCGCGTGCTTGATCTCACCGACGGTGCCTGCGGATTCTGCGGTTACCTGTTTGGCCAGCTTGGAGCCGAGGTCGTGCTTGTCGAGCCTCCCGGCGGTTGCAGCGCCCGGCATGACGCTCCGCTTGCCGACGGCGAAGGGCTCTGGTTCGAAGCGTACGGTCGCGGCAAGGCGAGCGTCGTCACCGACGACCTCGAGGATCTTCTCGCGGGCGCTGACTTTCTCATCGAGTCGTTCAGCACCGGAGAATCAGAAGCCCGGGACCTGGTGCCGGAGAGCGTCGCTGCGCGTCATCCCCATCTGATACACATCTCGCTCACGCCATTCGGCAAGACCGGCCCCAAGGCCAATTGGCCCGCAACCGACCTTACCGTCTGGGCGGCGAGCGGCGCCCATGCGCTCGCCGGCGACGATGATCGCGCCCCTGTTCGCACCAGCGTGCCACAGGCAGCCCTCCACGCCGGGGCCGACGCGGTGGGTGCGGCGCTCATTGCGCTGTACGAACGTCACGCGAGCGGACTGGGCCAGCACATCGACGTGTCGATGCAGCAAAGCTGCGCGCAGGCCGCCCTGTCGGCAAACCTCGCCGTCCCAAACAATGGTGGGCAGATTTCCAGGATCGCCGGGGGGATTGCCGGGGTCTTCCCGGTGCGTCTCACCTGGCCCTGCAGGGACGGCTACATCGCGCTCACACTCCTGTTCGGACCGGCCTTTACCGAGCCGAACGCGCGACTGATGCGCTGGCTCTTCGACGAAGGCGCGATCGGCAGCGACTTTGCAGGGCGCGACTGGGGTGACGAGCTCGCACTCATGTTCCGTGGGGAAAAGGCGCCTGACGACTATTTCACGCTGTGCGACAGCATCGAATCGTTCACCCGGCAATACACCCAACAGGAGCTGTTCGAAGCAGGGCTGACGCGCGGGATCTACATCGCGCCGACGCTCGACATTGCCGGGCTGCTGTCCGAGCCGCACTTCCATGCCCGGGACTACTGGCACGCCATTGAGGGTGGTATGCGAGTGCCGGGTCCGTTTGCGAGGTTCAGCGCGACGCCGCTCAACGCCCGGGGCAAGGCGCCGGCCCTTGGCTCATCCAGACACCCTGACTGGGCACCGAGATCGCTGCCGTCGGGCGAACCGTCGACGTCACGTCCGCTCGCGGGACTGAAGGTCCTCGACTTCATGTGGGTCATTGCCGGCCCGTTCTTCACGCGCGTGCTGACCGACTACGGCGCGACGGTCATCAAGGTCGAGTCGAGCAAGCGCCTCGAACCCGCGCGCGGCGCGCCCACGTTCAAAGACAACGAACCCGGCCTCGACACCGGCATGCCTTTCCAGAACTTCAACGCCGGCAAACTCGGCATGACGCTCGACCCGAACAACGAGGCTGCGCGCAAGATCATTCTGGAACTCGTGCAGTGGGCGGACGTCGTCACGGAGTCGTTCTCGCCCAAAGCGATGAAAGCGTGGGGACTGGACTATGAATCCCTGCGCAAGGTGAACCCCAATCTCATCATGTTGTCCTCATGCCTCATGGGCCAAACGGGTCCACGCGCCCAGGTACCGGGCTACGGCAACATGGCCGCCGCGATCGCGGGGTTCTATGACCTGACCGGATGGGACGATCGCTCTCCCGCCGGCCCCTACCTCGCCTACACGGACGGCGTCGCACCGCGCTTCATGCTCGCCGGGCTGATGGCCGCGCTCGAGCATAGACGCGGGACAGGCGAAGGCCAGCACATCGATCTCTCCCAGGCCGAAGCCGCAATCCACTTCCTCGCCCCAGCCATACTCGAATACGAACGCACCGGGCAGATCTGGCACCGGATGGGCAATCGCGACCGCAACCTGCAGCCGCACGGGGTCTACCCCGCCGCGGGAGATGACGCCTGGATCGCCATCGCGTGCGTCGATGACGCGTCGCGCGACGCGCTGAGGTCGATCGTCGGCGAACTAGATGACGGCGCAATCGCCACCTGGACCATCACGCACACCGTGAGCGAAGCGGAAGCGATCCTGATCGAGGCCGGAGTGCCCGCCCACGGCGTACAGAACTCAGCCGAGTGCGGGGCCGATCCGCAGTTTGCCGCCCGCGAGCATTTCATCGAGGTTCCGCACACCTCCGAAGGCGCCATGGTCATCGAGAATACGCGCTGCAAACTGTCGCGGACTCCCGGCGCACCGTCGCACGCCGGCCCCGAACTGGGCGAGCACAACGTGTACGTGCTGCAGGAGATCCTCGGCTATGACGACGAGCAGCTTGCGAACGCCTTTGCGTCGCTTGCGATGGAATGACTATCAGGACCGGTGCGCGGCAAAGATCGAGCAGTGGCGCGCTACGTCAGCCCGCCCAATAGAATTGCGACCATACGGGGCAGGTTCATCTTCTGTGCAACTTCGGCCGTGTCGGCGTCAGTGGAATCGTCGGACGAATGTCGCGGTTCGGTAACCGCGCGTCGGCCGGTGGCGGCTTCCGGGTCATTCAGAGCAGCTTCGAGCCGAGCGGAACGTCGGCATCGGGGACGCACAGTACCACCTCGCCCTCCGCGTCATGGAACCCGGTGACGAGGCACTCGGACATAATCGGCCCGATCTGTTTCCTGGGAAAATTGACGACGGCGACGACCAGTTTGCCTACGAGGTCGTCGGGCTGATAGTTGGCCGTGATCTGGGCGCTCGATTTTCTGACACCCACAGACTCGCCGAAGTCCACGTGCAGGATGTAGGCGGGCTTGCGCGCTTCCGGGAAGGCCTCCGCGCTGATCACGCGACCAACGCGAATCTCGACCTTCTCGAAGTCAGCCCAGGTGATGGAAGCCATGCCGTCCTTCCCGCTTCCGCGTGCGCTCGTCAGCGCGCCCGCAGTCGCTCGTACATCCGTGCCACCTCGAGCTTCAGCACGCCGGGCGCCGTCAACTGGAACGCGGCGAACTCGCGATAGGCGGACAGATCGAGCGCCGCCACCGCCTCGTCGACCGAGCGGCCCAGCGCAAACGAGCGCGCAACCTGCCCCCAGTAATCTCTGAGATACGCCTGCGACGTCTCGATTGCGGTCTTGCCGCGCATCAGGCCACCATGCCCGCCGGCGATGATATCGAGATCAAGTTGTTTCAGGCGCTCGAGGGTGGCCGGGAACTCGTCCGCAAACGCGTCACCAAGATAGGGCGCGCCCGGGTACAGCAGATCGCCGGTAAAGGCGACCTTCTCTTCAGGGAGGTAGACGACAACGTCGCCGCCCGTATGGCCGCGGCCAAGGTGGAGCAACTGGATGACCCGGTCACCGCTCCGCACCGACATGCGATCGTTGAACGTCACGTTCGGCGGCGTGGGCACCACCCGTTCGAGCGCGGCGATGTGGCGAATCAGCGCCGCGCGCTGCATCTCGAGCGCGTCCCGTGCGTCCCCGCTCGCACCCTCGAGTTGCGCTTCGAGTTGGGCAAGGATCTGGCGCTGCGGGCCGGTGCTGCCGATGACCCGGTACGTGTTCTCCGACAGGGGACTGGCGGCAAGTTTCTCCGCGGTGTACTCGTGGCCGATGATCGCCGTGCCTTCCGGGAACACCTGATTGCCGTGCGCATGGTCGAAGTGGAAGTGCGTATTCACAAGCTGACGGATCGGCTTGTCCGTCAGTTGGGCGATCGACGCGATCAGTTCACGGGCTGCATCGGCCGAGATGTGCGAGTCGACCACCAGCACGTCTTTCTCGTTGACGACCACAAGCGCGTTACTGGCAACGTTGACCACTCCGGTACCGGTAACGAAGTAGACGCCGGGCGCAATCTCTTCGAAGTTGTGCGTCTCGGTGCGCAGCATGTCGTCAGCGCCATCGCCCTGAGTCGCGCAGGCGCCCAGCAATGCAAGTCCCACAAGCGCCCCGATCAGGCGGATCGTTTTTTTCATTGTCATGTCCCCGCTTCCTTCAGTCTTTCTTGTGTGCAAACAGCCAGTCGATCACGCGCCGGTTGAAATCGTCGGCGAAGGGCGGCACGTGTTTGCCGTCCTCGATTGTCCAGAGTTCGATGGCGCCATCGGCCCATCGCGTTACCGTCGTCTCTGCCCCTTCAAGGCTCGTGTCGAGATCAATCTTCGAATCCGCCTGCTTGCCTTCGGCGGAACCGTACGCGTACCAGGCCCACTGCCGCGCCCCGTCCTCGGCGCCAGGGTACGGGACACCCGCAATCTGGCCGCCGTGATACGCGTTCAGTCGATCGATCGTGCCGTGGATATGGAGGATCGCCGCCGGGTCTTTGGGGGCGGGCTTGCTCCAGCGAATCGGAGCCGAACCGTTCAGCGCCGCGACCGCCGCAATGGTCTCGGGATACTCGTACGCCATCCGGTGCACCATGAACCCACCGTTTGAATGCCCGGACATGTAAATGCGCTTTGGATCGACACTGTATTGAGCGCGCACCGCATCGATCAGCGTCTTCAGATACGCCGCATCGTTGACGTCCGAGCCTTGGAAGTTGCAGCACATCTCGCCCGCGTTCCAGAACCGGTTTTTCTGGCCCGCTTTCTCAACGGTGCCGTCCGGCGCAACGAACAGGAAGCCGTATTCATCGGCCAGCGCGCTCAGCTTGAAGTACGACTCCTGCTGGGCGCCGCTCGACGTATAGCCGTGAACCAGCACCACCAGCGGCGCCGGTTCGGATTCAGCGTACCCCGCCGGAACGACAACCGGCACAGCACCCCGCCCAATGTCGACGCTGTCCGCGCAAGCGAACCCGGCCAGCGCCGCCATGATGATCAACGCGAAACTCTGCCGCATCACGACCCCCAGATGAACGTGGTCTGATCATGCGCCTCGGCCCCCGCGTGACGCAAACGCATGGCTTGCGGGCTCAGGTGACAGATTTTTCCTCTTTGAAGAAGATCAGGAACGCCGCGGCGGCAAGGAGCAACAGGCCCATGGTCAGAAAGCCACTCTCGAAGCTGACGTCCGATCCCACCTGCGCGAGGATCCCCGACCCCGCGGTGCGCGACAGATTGGCGAGGGACATGTAGATCGCAAACTGGGTCGCCGCGATGGCCGGCGAACAGATATTCATGAACATCGCGATGATCGCAATGAAGATCACCTGACCGGAAAAGACGGAAGCGATCCAGATCGGCAACACGAACGCGGGCTCCTGCCAGTACTCCGCCATCAGCGCCATGACCACATGGATGACCCCGCTGAACANCAGCGCCGCGAGCAGAAACCGCTTGGCGCCGGCCTTGTCGATGAACGGACCGATACACACGCCAACAACCGCCGCCGCGAGATCGATGCCGCCATTGAACTGCGTGAACACGTCGGTTCCCACACCAAACTCAGTGGTCGCAAACGTCGGCAGGATCACAACCGCATAGCCGTCCCGCACGCGGTTGAGGAACTCGACGAAGATCAGCAGCAAACTCATCGGCATGAACAGCACACCGACAAGGCGGCCCACGTAACCGAGCATCCCGGTCTCTGTGGCTCGCTCCACGCCGGATGCATCGCCACGTGTCCACGGAAGCCGCTTCTCGCCAGGGCGCTCGAGAACAACCGCACCAAGCAGAAAGATCAGCCCAACCGTGATCGCGCATGTGAGTGCCGCAACCGTCAGCCCAAACATCACCAGCAGCGTTCCGGTCAGCGCACCGAACGCCGCGAAACCAAGCCTCTGCCCGCAGGCCATGAACGCATTGGCACGCCCTCGATCTTCGAGCGGAAGCACATCGATCGCCATGCCATCAACGGCGACATCCTGTGTTGCGGCAAACGCGTTGCAGATGAAGCCAAGCGTGATGATGCCCGTGAGTGAGTCGCTCGAAAGGTCCCCTGCCAGGGCAATCGCGATGAACGACACGACCAGGCCGAACTGAGCGAGCAGCACCCAGGGGCGTCTGAACCCCATCCGGAGATACGTGAAGCGATCCATGAAGGGCCCCATCACGAGCTTGATGCCCCACGGCAGCCCAACCACCGCCGAGTAGCCCGCGATCTCCTCGATCGTGCGTCCCTGCTGCGCCATCCACGCGGGGAGGGCGATTGTCAGCAGGCCAATCGGCACACCCTGAGCGAAGTAGAACGCGGTGAACGTCGCGAACCGAAGCCAGCGACTCTCGGTCAGAACGAACCCCGACCAGCCTCTCGGGCCAGGCGGTTCAGCTTCCTGGATTGACATGCCCAGCTACCACTTCAAGTCGTTGGAGGACCCGGTCGATCACCAATTGCTGAAGGCCCCGTCGCGTCGATGTACGCGCGGCACCCAACTGTTCAGCGGAACGCGACGTTCTTCGGCCAATGCCTCGTTGAGCTCGACGCCGAGACCGGGCACCTCACTGCATCGCGCATAGCCGTCCGCCCAGTCAATCTGCTGCGGAAAGAGGTCCGTCGCGTAGCTCCCCGGAGCCCGCGGCATCTCCTGAACACCGACATTGGTCGACGCCATGCAGAGCGCCACGCCGGCCGCCGCGCTGACCGGGCCAAGCGGATTGTGCGGTACGATATCAATGTAATGTGCCTCACACCAATGCGTGACTTTAAGCGCTTCGGTCAGCCCGCCGACGATGCAGAGGTCGATGCGTGCGTACTGAATCAACTCTTCCTCGATCACCTCGCGGAAGCCCCACTTGGATGACCACTGCTCACCCGCCGCAATGGGTACGTGCACATGGCGCGCAAGCGACCGGTAGCTCCCCGGGTTCTCCGAGCGCAGCGGGTCCTCGATGAAGAACAGGTTGAAGGGTTCGAGCCGTCGACAGAGGTCCATGGTGTGCGCGCTGTCGAGGCGCGTGTGGACGTCGAGGCAAATGCCAACATCGGGCGCAGCTTCACGGATGGCCGCAATCTGATCCACACAGGCAGGTACGGCTTCGCGCGGCTCGAGGATCGGCTCACCCGGCAAATGCCAGCGGACGAACTGCCAGCCGGCATCCATGTGGGCCTGACAGCTGCGGAGCAGTTCCTCGGTATTGGTGCCACCCACGTGGGGATAGCAGACGACCCGTTCCCGCACAGGACCGCCGAGCAGCTTGTAGACCGGCAGCCCCGTCGCCTTCCCCTTGATGTCCCAGAGCGCAATGTCGATGGCACTGATCGCGCAGCTGTACACCTTGTCCGCCGGAAAGAAGCCCGCGCGAAACATTTCCTGCCACAGGGCTTCCGTGGCAAACGGGTCCCGCCCGGTCACGAGTTCGGCGAGTTGTTCGAGGGCCTGGGCGACCGGCCCGCCCCAGTTCGGGATACCCACTTCGCCCAGTCCATGTATTCCGGCGTCCGTTTCAACCTTGACGATGAAGTACTTCCTACCGGCATCGTCGGCGAAACAGAACGGGCGAACACGGGTCACTTTCATTGCGATATCCCGCCGCTGGGTGACAGACTGCTCACCACTTCAGGACCGCCTGTACCGACTCCCGCGCCCTGTAACGTGCGTCCCACGCGCGCAGATTCGGTCGGTCACCCATAAGGTCACCCTCCGCCCAGCGCAGGAACTGCAGTCCCGCCGCGAGCGTGCAGTCTGCCGGAGTCACCCGGTCGACGAGCAGCAAAGGGCGCCCATCTCCGAGCAGTGCCTCGAGATAGTCGAGTGGCGTCTGCAAACTCTTCTCGATTTCGGCTGCCTTCTCCGGGTTGGCTGGGAGCCCGAGCGGCGATTTGGTGGCATGCACGTAGCCGCCCAGCAGCGCCAGCACGCGTACGTCGCAGACCCGCTCGACGTCGCTCGCGTGACCGCGCTCTTCGGGCGCCGCACCCAACAACGCACCTTCCGGAAACTTGTCCTCGAGGTAGCCGACGACCGCGCGTGACTCCATGATGTAGGAGCCGTCGTCCAGTTC
Source organism: Gammaproteobacteria bacterium (assembly GCA_002728675.1). GTDB lineage: Bacteria > Pseudomonadota > Gammaproteobacteria > Pseudomonadales > Azotimanducaceae. The sequence continues at coordinate 25,693 of PBVL01000017.1, read as the reverse complement.
GAGTACAGGCAAGGTGCCGAACGGATTGCGCGCCAGATGCTCCGGCTCGCGCTGGCGCCCCTTCAGCGTGTTGACGACCACCTGCTCGATCGACAGCGATGTGCCAAGGGCCTCGCGTTCGGCGATGTACAGCATGACCTTGGTCGGATTTGGTGCAAGCGGCACCATGTACAGTTTCAAGAGCCTGACTCCGGCGGGCATTGGGAGCCGCAATCCTCACCCAGTCCCCCGAGCTTGTCCATCAGGGCTCACTGCGCAATGCGGCCCGCCCGATCGACCCGCACGTGCACCCGCCGCTCCAGCTCGGCTGTTCCTTGGGTCGGTCAAAGCGTACGGCATCAGCGACAACACGCGCGCCTCCCGATCGCTGGCTAACGCACTAGGCGTGCTGGGCTGAGACCGGGAAGACGATTGCAAACTCGAATATGCTGACGATGTGAGAGCCATGCTGGACGGCGCTCCGGGGAGGGTCGGTTGACCGGCTGAGCGCGACCAGCCGTTCTCCGGTACTCTTCGTTGTTTAGACGTTCGCGGTCAACCGCAGGAGAAAACAGCAACATGAACACCGTAAAAGCAAAGCTGAAAGCAGGCGAAACGGCGATCGGCACCACCGCGGGCTCGACCAGCGACTCGCGTTTCCTGGCCAACTCAGGCTACGACTTCGTGCTGTTCGACACTCAGCACTCACCTGACGAGATCAAGCAGCTTGGTGGCGTTGTTTCGGCAATGCGGGGTGCAGACGCTATCCCCATCATTCGTGTCGGCGAAAACCGCCAGGATCAGATTTGCTATGCGCTCGACCAGGGCGCCAAGGGCATCATCTCTCCGATGATCAACACGCCCGAGATGGCCAAAGAAATGGTCTCGTGGTGCAAGTACCCCCACGAAGGCGAACGCAGTTCCGCCGGCCCCCGCGGCGAGTGGGGTGAGTACAAGGACTATCGAGAGTACATGAACATCGTGAATGAGCACCTGCTCATCCTGCCGATGATCGAAACCGTGCAGGCGCTCGAAGGGATTGACGACATCCTGGCGGTCCCAGGGATCGACGTCCTGCTGGTCGGTCCGTCAGACCTCTCGATCGCGCTCGACGTCCCGCTTGACTATACGAGCGACACGTATATCAACGCGCTGGGTAAGATTGGTGAAGCCTGCAACAAGGCTGGCGTCGCGGCGGGAATGTTCTTCGTCCCACCGGGCATTTCGCCTCAACAGCTCGGCGAACTCGGCTTCCGCTTCTACACGTTGCCATGGCAGGGTTGGGCAACCGAGGGCATAAAGAACGGGATCGCCGCACTGCGTTGATCGCGTTGTGTGCGCGCCCGTCCGAAGACGGGCGCGCCATCTTTCCGCATTTCAGTACCTGAAGCGCACTCCAAGACGAACGTTGCGGCCCGGGTCCGGCGAAAAGTTCCTCAGCAATGACGCGTGGTTCCGGATCTCATCGTCAAGCAGATTACGTCCCTGCAGGAACACGGTCAGCTCGCCTCCACCAACAGCCCAGTGCCGGTCTGCATATAGCGAAAGGCGCGTGTAGCCGTCGGTCTCGAGTTCCTCGGGGCCATTATTTTGCTGGTCCATCACCCGAGTCAGGTGCAAGTGCAAACCCCAGTCGTCGCTGTAAAGCCTCATGCCCCCGCCTAGCTTGCCCGGCGCGAGACGCGGGATGTTCCCTCCGCCACCACTAGTGAACTTCGCACGAACCGAATCGGCGAATGCAGTCAGTGCCAGCGTCGAACCGTCAAACTCCGCAAGACTCGCTTCGACCTTCGCTTCCCAACCGCGGAAGGTCGCATCCCGTGCGGACCAGAACGCCAACTCCCGCTCATCTTCGTCTTCACCCCGGATGTCGAGAAAGATGTAATCCGAAACGCGATTGAGATAGAAGTTGACTTCAGCCCTATAGCCGTCGCCTTGGCGGCGCCACGCGAGTTCCACGTTGTTCGACTGCTCGGTATTGAGCCCAGGTGCACCCACTTCAACGAGATTGGTCGCTGCGTGAAGCACTAGGTCGTGATCGTCGTCGGGGATGCCACAGCCTGCTTCACTGACGTTGGAATAGAGCTCCTCGACCGTTGGAGCCCGCTCGGAACGGGCAATGCTCGCATAAAGCGAGTCCGCTTCGTTGACGGCAAACAGCGTGCTGGCGCCAAAGCTGTACGAGGTTTCGCTCGAACTGCAGCCCGCGTCGCCATCGATCCTGTTTCGCTCAGCCCGCAATCCGAACTCCGCTGTCGATCGTTCGCCGGAGTAGCGGGCGACGCCAAAGACACCGGTCGACTCAAGTTCCGAGCGCTGAATAAAGGCTTCCTCACCAACCGCGCTGAACTCGGTGTCGCCAAACTGTGTGCCGATCACCCCTTCCCAGGTGTCAGAGAAGCTGACGTGCATGGTGGCCCGTCCTTCGAGGCCCTCGTGAGAGAACAACGTACCAACGTGGGAGTCGCCGTCTTCAAAGTACTCGATCTCCCCGTGTTCGTAATCAGTCCAACCCACCGAGAACTTGATGTCTTCCACGAACTCGCCGCCAGGCCTGAAGGCGCCCTGGATGTCCCGCCGGGACTTCTTGAGATCAAGGCGAACGAATTCGACTTCTTCGCCATGCCCTCCTTCGCCATGACCTTCTTCATCCTCGTCATGATCGTCCTCGTCATGATCGTCTTCGTCGTGGTCTTCCTCGTCCTCGTCGTGGCCCTCCTCTTCATGGTGGCCGTGTGCCCCGGGTGGCAGACCGTAGTTGTTGTCGAGTTCGCTGACCGAAACGCCAATGAACCCCCAGTCGCCCGCGAAAGAGATGCCGGCGACGCCACCTGAGGCGTCCGTGTCCGAGTTGCCGATGAACCCGTTGGTGTTCTCCAGTTCCTCTTCGTCGTGCTCTTCCTCTTCGTCGTGGTGCTCGCCGTGCAGTTCCTCGAGGCGCTCGAGTGCCGCTTCATCGATTGCGAAACCATCAATCTCTACGTTGCCCGAGTCACGCATGAAGCCGCCGAAGTACGCACCGATACCCCCTGCGCCAAACGTGACATGACCCACCGTGTTGTTCTGACTGTTTACCGAGTCGTGCATATGCTCGAGCCTGACCCGAGGCTTCTCGACCGGTGAGTCGGGCACGCGGCCGTCGATGACGTTCACCACTCCGCCAATTGCGCCACTGCCGTAGAGCAACGTACTGGGACCGCGGATGACCTCAAGCCGTTCGGCCAGGATCGCCTCCACACCATTCGCATGGTCGGGGCTCATCGAAGCCACGTCGGTGACTCCGGCGCTGTTCTGCAACACCTTGACGCGGTTACCGGTCTGGCCGCGGATGATGGGTTGCCCGACGCCAGGGCCATAGGAAGCATTAGACACGCCAAGCTCGTCGCTCAGAGTCTCGCCTAGGCTGGCGGCAACCTTCTCACTCAACTGCTCGCCTGAGACGATGAGGATCGGCAGTGCCGTCTCGGTCGCATTCACTTCGAAGGGCACGGAGACGATGATCTCGTCGATTTCCCCTTCTTGATGGCCCGTCTCTGCTGAAGCGTCGAAAGTGAACCCGGCGGCGAGCACCGCCGGCAGCAGAGAGAGCGGTATTCTTCCACTCATAACATTACTCCAAAAACTAACTGACAAAGGCCTCCCTCCCCAGAGGAAGACCGAAAACACTCAGATCAGTCTTTTTGGAGGTCCGCGGGCGTGAACCAAAGCCCTGCGGACGATCACCACGCTCTCCGCCAGCGGCAGCGCTAAGTCGAAGGCACACATGGGGCCGGATACGGGCTCTCCGGCGGGGATGCAATCGTCCAACTTGAGGAGGTGCGAGCATTGCACACACTCTTCATTATCAGCGAGATCAGCGAGGTCGTGCAGGTGCGCCGCGTCCGTCACGAAGCCGCAGACCAGGCCCGCGAGCAAGAGGGCCACCATGAGCAAAGGTCTGTTTACTGGCTTTGTGTGCATGATCTGCGGCGCATCCTATGGAGGCACAGTACCCGCGTCAAGCCTGAACAGGCTTCCCGTAAATGAGTCCCGGCTGGAACACTTCAGGTTTCAGAGCGGTAGCGATGGGCCTCCGCAACTTCCTCGTTCAGCACGACGCCCAGGCCAGGTTCAGTCGGCGGAATGATGTAGCCGTCTTCCCAGGTGATCGGCTTCTCCAGGATCTCGGCATGGAAGCCGTCGAACTTGCCGATGCTTTCCTGGATCAGGAAGTTGGGGCTGCAGGTGTCCACCTGGATGTTCGCCGCCGCTTCGATTGGCCCACAGTAGAGGTGCGGTGCGATCTGGGCGTAGTACGCCTCGGCCATGCCCGCGATCTTCTTCGCCTCCAGAATACCTCCAACGCGCCCCAGCGCCATCTGCAGAATCTGCGCGGCCTGTTTCTCGAGTAGTTCGCGAAACTCGTACTTGGTCGAGAGTCGTTCCCCCGAAGCAACCGGAATTGTCGTAGTTGCCGCCACCCGGGCCAGTTCATCCCGGTTCTCGGGAGGAACCGGCTCCTCGAACCAAAGCGGGTCGAACTGCTCGATTCTCCTCGCAAACCGAAGCGTCCCGGACGTGGTCGACTGACCGTGGGTGCCGATCAAGATGTCGCACTTGCCGCCAACCGCCTCCCGGACGCTACGCACGACCGCCTCCGCGTTGTCGAGCAAATCGAGCGGCGGTTCGCGTGGGTCGAGGTTTCCCATGACGTTGATCAGCGGATCGAACTTCACCGCAGTGAAGCCTTCCTTCAAGTAGTGCAGCGCTCTATCGCCCGCAATCTCGGGATCGGTGTGGGGACTGCGCCGACGCGGGTCATCGGGGTCACCATAGAGATAGGTATAGGAGCGTAGCCGATCATGAAACTTGCCGCCAAGCAGGTTGTAGACCGGCTGATCGAGCGCTTTGCCGATGATGTCCCAACAGGCCATCTCGAGCGCGGACAGGACGCCCAGCACCGCGTGGTCGGGATGCTGGTGATGATCGTTACGCTCGTATCCGTCACCGTAGTAAACGACCCTCCAGAGCTTTTCGATCTGGAAAGGGTCCTGACCGACAAAGTACGTCTCGCCGTAGTCATGCAGCATGCGCTCGACCGTCAGCGGATGGAACGGCACCTTGTAGGCCTCGCCGATCCCCTCAATGCCGTTATCGGCGATTAGTTTGACGAGAAGCCAATAACGACCGCCATGATGCGGCCTCGGTGTAGCGATGACGTAGGGTTTTACTTCAGCAATCTTCACGAATGCGGCTCCAGGTCTGTGCTGTGCTGGCAGGAATCAATCACCAATACGATCGGGACCTTCGTCGGTCCCTGCTGACGGGAGACCTTCCCCATCGACGTACCGTTTACCCTGCGAGAACAGCATGCTGATGATCATCCGCGGTTTGATACCGAACTCCGTAGACAAGCCGAGGACTTCTGTGAAGGTCCACTCGTCCTGGGTCTCGATGCGTTCTTCCAGTGTGTCGGCCATGGGGCGGGTCTCTTGTCGACAACGCACATTCTACGCCTGAGCACGCAGTGCGGTGCCGGTCCGTGTCCCATTACCGCTCGGAAGACGCACGCGGCCGTTTATACTCCGCACCCCTCAACGGCTCGTTCGCCGGCCGATTCAAACGCGGGGTCGGGGTTTGACTCACAGTCGGGACAGGTTCACCACCCATCTCATCCTTGGCGTCTTCTTCGCTTCGGGCGCCGCCGGACTGATCTACGAAATCCTGTGGATGCGGCAGCTTGCTCAGTTGTTCGGCAGCACCTCTCAGAGCGCCGCGGTCACGACCGCAGCTTTTTTCATTGGCATCTCCGCGGGCTCCTACTATTGGGGGCAACGCGCTGCACAACTCGACAGTCCCCTCAGAACATATGCCTGGCTAGAGTTCGGCATTGTCGTCGCCGGGTTGTTCTTCTACCTGCTTTTCCAAGCCTACTTCTGGATTTATGGCGCAGTGTTTGCCACCTTTGCAGGTACCGGCATCGCGTTCACGCTGATCAAGGGGCTGCTCGCCATGCTGTTGATCTGCCCGGCCAGCTTCCTCATGGGAGGCACACTGCCGCTGATGGGCGAACATCTAATCCAAGACCGCCAGCAACTCGGTCGTTGGGCCGGCACGCTCTACGGCATCAACACCCTTGGCGCGGTGGCTGGAGCGATCGCCGCGGGGTTCTTCCTGCCGCGCTGGCTTGGCATTAACCTGACTTACGGTCTCGCACTGCTGCTTTCCCTGTCCCTCGGTGCCTCCGCGTGGATGCTCGCGAGGCGCGGAGAGTTCCGTCTCCGCCCCGAATCGACGACGGCAGGTGCTCCCAACCAAACACGTTCCAACGCCACCGCTCCCATCACGCGCTTCGCGTTGCTGGAATGCGTGGCGCTCGCTTCAGGGTTCCTCAGCCTCGCAATGCAGGTGCTGTGGATCAGGATGTTCGTGCAGGTACTGCAGAACTCGACCTATACCTTCTCTGCCGTGCTCGTGGTCTTCCTGTCCGCGCTCGCACTGGGGGCGCTCGCCGTGCGCGCGATCACCTCCCGGGTATCCGCCAATATGAACACGCTGCTGGGCCTGATGGCGCTTGCAGGCGGCGCATGTCTCGTCACGCCCGTCGTTTTCGTTGAATGGACCAATGGCCTGACCTATCTCGGCAATCGGGACACGCTCGGCAGCTACCTGTTCCAAGTCTTCTTCGCGGTCGGATTGATCGTGGGCATGCCCACTTTGCTGATGGGGATGGTCCTTCCTTACCTCTACCGATACGCCGAGGAGCGGGAGGAGTCGGCCGGAAAGACCCTCGGTAGACTCAATGGCTGGAATACGAGCGGTGCGGTCATCGGGCCGCTTGCGGCAAGTTTCCTGTTGCTGCCGGCGATCGGACTCTGGAGCAGCGTGCTGCTGCTCGGACTTGCCTACCTCGCCTTCCCGCTCGTACTGCTCCGGAGCGCCCGCGCGCGACTTGCGACGGTCTCTGGAGTCGCACTCTTGTTGTTCGTCGCAAACCCCGCAACGCTACCTACGGTCCGGGTGCAGGACACCGAACGCGTCCTGGCGCTGTGGGAGGGCTCTGACGGAACTGTAGCCGTCGTTGAACGTGATGGGAAACGCCGCGTCAAGTTAAAAAACTGGTACGCCCTCGGCGGCAGTGGGGCGATGCGCATGGAACAGATTCAGACTCACCTGCCAATGCACCTGCATCCTAATCCGAAGGCCGTGTTCTATCTCGGAATGGGATCGGGCATCACAGCGGGAACGGTCCTCAACTACCCAATCGACAGAGCCGTCGTGACCGAACTGTCCGCAGAGGTTATCGAAGCTTCCGCCCAGTACTTTGGCGAGTACAGCAACAGCTTCCACGAGCACCCGGCAGTGACGGTTGTACACGAGGACGGGCGCAACTTTCTCGCCGGCACCCGCGAGTCCTTTGACCTCATAATCGCGGACCTTTTTGTCCCATGGCGTGCAGGTGTAGCCCTGTTGTACACCCGTGATCACTTCGAGCGATCACGCGCCCGTCTCAATCCAGGCGGGCTTTTTGTGCAGTGGATTCCACTCTACCAGATCAGCGAGAGAGAACTGAAGATCGTCGCAAAGACCATGACCCGGACCTTTCCTCTGGTGACCCTCTGGCGGGGCGATTTCTACGCTGAGAAACCGATCCTTGCCCTCGTCGGTCACGTTGATGACGCGCCACTCGAGCCAACAACCCACCTCGTCGAGCGCTCGCGACAGGACCTGACCCAGTTTCGCATTGGACAGGGCGAGCAGATACCTCTGACCGCGCACTACCTCGGCAGCCTGGACCCATCTTCAGCCTGGATGTCGGATTCGCCCATCAACACCGACAACCTGCCCATCATCGAATACCTCGCTCCTGAGTCCCATAGGGCCGAGCGAGCCGCGCAGATCAACTGGTTTACCGGGGAGGACATGATCGGATTCATGCAGTACCTGCAGCAGAGCCGCGAACCCAGCGCCGACCCGTACCTCGGCCAGCTCTCACCAGACATGCACCAGGCGGTCTATGCTGGGCTGTTTTTCCACATTGCAGCAGTCGCCCGCAGCGAGGACAAACTAGGGACTGCAGCCAACGCGACCGACGTCGCCAAGTCGCTCCTCGCAGCTCCGAGGTAACGCACGAAGGGCGGCAGGCCTGCATCACGCAGTCGGGGTATGACTCCAGGGGCCAACCTCTCCGCCATTCTGCACACGCGCACCACCTCGAAGATGGGCGTCGAGAAAGTGATTCACAACCTGTGGCTCCGCAACAAACCGTGCGTTCCTGTCAACGGAGCCGGCCGGGCTCGATTCGAAGGCCTCTCGTGCGGACTCGTCGAATACCAGCCTACCGTCGCCGAGCTCACCGTCATCGAGCACCCGGAGTGTGGGGTCTGCCTCGCAGCGCGCGGCCAATGCGCCGCGCAGGTCTCGGGCAAGCAGGCCGCGCCAGTGCCGCGCGCGGGCGGCGTGGTAGGTCAGAGCCATCATGGGCCTGACCACACGGGACCGGTTCGGCACACCACGGTGCCACATACGCGGGTCACGCAGGCAGATACCGCCCTTCGGGATCTCCATTGCTACCGCGGGCCCCCAGGCATCCAGCAGATCCGGATGATTCTGCGGCCGCTCACCCCTCGGCCAGTCCACAACGGCGGCTTCGCGATGCGACCCCGGAAAGACCTCGGTTGCGCCCGTCGCCGCAGTGATGTCAGTCAGCGCCAGCGAGCACGACAGGGTTGTCGTCGGAGGCGGCCACGCGACACTGTCCGCCCTTGCTTCCGCAGGTGTCTTCCACGACCAGGGCCGGTCGAAGTGCCAGGGCTGGTGGCCGCTGCCCGGGCAGTTGACGTTGCCGTTGTAGAAGCCGAGCCACGCACCGTCGCCGAGAACGGCCGCAACCGCACTCTCGAGCAGTGGATTGGCAACCACCTCGGCCGAAACGAACTGCCCATAACGCCGCAGCCCCAGCTGCAGGTGCCCCACCGCGGTCGAACGTTCGTGGGCGGTCAGCTGGTCGCGCTGCCGTATCTGCTTGACGTCTTCACGCACGGACCCCGCAAGCAGATCACAGGTCTCGGGACTGACGAGCCCCTCCAGCACGGCAAAACCCTGTTCATACAAGGCTGCGCTCAACTTTGCCAGCTTCTTGGGAGCAAGGGCTCCCGACTCGCGATCAACCGCATCAACTTTCAATCTCATCAATCCACCCGGGCATGATCCGGACTTTAGCCTGTTAGAGTGTCGGAGCTACAGTCAGTACCGGAGTGACCCATGCCTTCACTGCGCCACGGCCGCCAACTCGTCGCCATCCCGGGACCCTCCGTGATACCTGACCGCGTGCTGGCCACCATGCATCAGGCGATGCCCAACATCTACGAGGGCGACCTGGTCGACACCTCGATGACGCTCTTCAGAGACCTGCCGCAGATTGCGCGGACCGGTGGCGAAGCGTTTGTCACGATCTCGAACGGGCACGGCGCGTGGGAGATGGCCCTGACGAATACGCTGTGCCGCGGCGACAGGATACTCGTGCTCGAGTCCGGGCGATTTGCCCGCGGTTGGGGGAACATAGGCGCGACGGCAGGACTCGAGGTCCAGACCCTCGCAGGGGACGACAGGGGGCCAGTCGACCCAGACTCAGTCGAGACGGCACTGCGCGAGGACTCGAGTCGCACCATCAAAGCGGTCTTGGTGGTGCAGGTCGACACCGCGACGTCCGTCCGCAACGACATTGCCGCGATTCGTGCGGCGATCGACGCCGCCTCGCACCCTGCCCTGCTGATGGTCGACTGCATCGCCTCAATGGCATGCGAACGTTTCGAGATGGACGCCTGGGGCGTCGACGTTGCGGTCGCGGGCTCTCAGAAGGGCCTGATGGTCCCTCCGGGACTGGGCTTCGTCTGGGCAGGGGACAAAGCCCTCGCGGCACACGAGACCGCAGACCTCAAGACCGGCTACTGGGACTGGGGCCCGCGCAGCGGTCGGGACGGACACTATCTCCGATACTGTGGGACGCCTCCAATCCAGCACGTGTTCGCACTCCGCGCGGCGCTCGACATGCTGCTCGAAGAAGGAATCGAGAACGTCTGGTGGCGCCACGAAGTGCTGGCGGACGCCATTCGGGCCGCCATCGACTCATGGTCATCGGGTAACGAAGTCGAGCACAACATCGTCGACGCCACGTTCCGCTCAAACGCCGTCACGACCGTCCGCACGGGCTCGATCGACGCCAACCGACTTCGCGCGCTTGCCGAGCAGCAGGCGGGCCTGGTACTTGGAATCGAGATTGCGGGGATCGGCAATGCCTTCCGCATCGGCCACATGGGGCACCTGAATCCGCCGATGGTGCTCGGCGTGCTGGGCACGATTGAGGACACATTGTTGCAGATGGGAGCGACGTTCCCGGAGTCGGGCGTTGCGGCGGCGGCACGGAGCCTCGCTCCCCACCTCGGCGAGCGTTGAGCAATGGCCGGCCACGACGTCATCCTGACCCGCGAAACAACGACCGGTTTCGACGAAATCGCCGCGGCGTTTGCGTTGTCCAGCCTCTTAAAGTTGCAGTCGAATCAGGCGAAAGCTGTCGCCGCCGGCGGCAAACGACGCCGCGTCGCGAGGGGCATCAGCCCCGCTCGCGCGGCGCAACTCACCGAGACGATCAGAGCACTGGGGATCGAAGTCACGATCACTCCTCCAATCGCGGCTCCCCGCACCCCGCGCCTCGCCCTGGAGGACGAGGCGGACTTCCGGTCGGAGGACACGCAAGACGGCCCCGCCGATGAACCCCTCACACTCGCGCCGATCGAAACGCGGCCCCCGCAACCTCCCGCCGACGACGTCGATGAGAGCCCGGTGCCCAGGTCACCCGAGGCACGTTCGGTTGGGGCAATTGCGGCGCGCGCTGGCTGATGGCCGAATTCGGGATGCTGAAGGGCAATCCCTCGGCTAGATTGGCGCAAGCAAACTCCTGATCGTCGTCGACGCGGCACTCGCGCTCGTGCCTCTGGTCGGCCCGACGGTCTCGACCATCGCCTACCAGGTCCTCCTGGGCGGACTGATGCTCGGTGCGCACAACGAATATGAGACGGGACTCTTTGAGATCACTTGCGTGTTCGAGGGCGCAGCGCGGCAGCCCATCAGACTTGGACTGCTGAGCATCGCGTTCTGGGTCGTCGCGGCAATGCCGCCTCTGATCATGGAGGGGCTGCTGACTTTCCTCAACGGAATGCCGACCCTCTTCGCCGCAACGGGTCTCGTACTGCTGCTCACCGTGCCGGCGATCGGCCTGATAATTCTCGCGACACCGCTCGTGGCACTCCCGGTGATCCTTGCGGCCGGGTACGCCGCGTACCGGGACGTCTACGGCTAATCACCCGACCTCGCTCTGGCGGGCACCGTCACTTCCATGAAGTGGCGCAGCACGTCGGCGAGTTCGCCGGGGCAGTCGACGTTGGGTGAGTGACCGATGCCGTGCCAGACGTGCAGACCCGACCCCTTGGGATACTTCGCCCAAGTGGCAAGCATTGCCTCGATGGGAATGAGCGCGTCGACGTCACCTGCAATCAGGATGACCGGCATCGCCAGTGCACCAACCCGATCGCCGAGGCGCAGATGGAACATCGAACGCATCGAGCCACGCAGTCTGGCTTCCGGCGCGGCGTCGATGTCACGCACCAGGGCCTCGCGCCACGCCTCCGCTTCATCGGCACGCGCCGCGTCAATCCCGTCGCCACCCCGCGCGCCGCTGGCGCGCTGTTCACGCCTCGCCGCCATGCGCGCGTCGATCACCCGTTCGATCTCATCCTCAGGCGCATTGCGGCCGTCAGGATCCGCCGGGTCCAGCAGTACGAGCCCCGAAATCAGCTCGGGATGATCCACCGCAAACTGCGCAACAGTCGCGCCCCCCAGCGAGTGCCCGACGAGCGTGAAGCTGTCCCAGCCAAGTTGAGTGACGAGTTCATACGCATCGGCCGCGAAGTGACCAATCCCATACTGATGCTCGTCATCGGGCGCGTCCGACTGACCCGCGCCACGGTTGTTGATCGCAACCGACGTGTAGCGATCGGCCGGCAGCGCATGCTGCACCGCGTGCCAGATCTGTGCCGAAGCCTGAAACCCGTGAATGAAGAGCACTTTCTCGGGGCCGGAGCCCGCCTCGAAGTACTCGATACTGACTGCGGACAATTTGGCGATGGTCATGCGCGGCTTACCCTGCGTGTAGGGTCCGGCATCTTATCAATCCGGCTTCAGGCCGGGGCCTCGCCGGTGACCGTCGTGCGGTACAACTCCCGGCGAAACCCGTCACTGTCGTTGAATGCCTGATGCAGACAGAGCCGGTTATCCCAGACGGCAACGGTGTTGACCTCCCAGCGCAGCCGGCAGGAGAAGGCTGCCTGCGTGATGTGACTCCGCAGGAACCCGAGCAACGCGTCGGCCTCGGGCTGCGTCATGCCTTCAATTCCGTTTGCGTAGGTTACGTCGCAGTAGAGCCCCTTCTCGCCGGTCTTCGGGTGCGTCCGGACCAGTGGATGGAAACTCCCGGCCACCTTCTCTGCCGTGTCGGGCGCGGACTCGACCTGGCGACTCCAGTCGGGGTCGAGCGCGCGGAGCGACGCCACGACCTTCCCCATCGACATGTGGACCTTCAGGTCCTGCAGCACCCCCTGCATGACCGGGCTCAGCGTCTGGTAGGCGAGCGCGGTATTCACCCAGATCGTGTCGCCGCCGTAGGGAGGAATGTCAACGCCCCGCAGCAGGGTAATCGCGGGCGGCTCCGCCAGAAACGGCGAGTCGGTGTGCCACCCGGACCCGAAGATCATGCCTGCCCGCGCATCGGCTTCCTTGATGACCGCATGAACGTTCGGGTGCCCTTCCATCCCTTTTCCATAGGCATCGGCCGCAAAAGGGCCAAAGCGCAGACTGAACGCTTCCTGGTCCGCATGGTCGATCGCCTGATCGCGGAAGAAAATCATCTTGTGACGAAACAGCGCATGCTCGATCTCGGCAAACCGGGCGTCGTTTAGATCAACAAGATCGACACCGAGAATCTCGGCACCCATGGCGGCAGCCAGCGGCCGTGCATCGATGTGTCGATACTCGGCAGCCGAGTTATCGAAGTGACCTGATGGATGTGTGAAGCTCACAGTGCGCCCCCCAACGCTCTTGTTTGCTACGCCGCCGGCGCGGGATCGACGAGTCGCCACGTCACCCCGCAGACGTCGATTGACGTGAAACGGCGGGGTGCATCCGGAACGGCAAACAGATCGACCCCGACAACGCCGGTCCGGCCATCGACCGGAGCAACGAAACGCATCGACTGCCCCCCGGCCAGACGCAGGGTCGCCGACTGATCGGGGTCAAGTTCGCAGCCGTTGCCCAGCCCGTTCACCCAGTTGTCACAGATCTCCTCCGGACTGCCTTCGCGTGGCGCAATCTCAACCGCGGCAAAGCCGGTCGTCACCCCTCCGTGCGGGCGCGTGTCGACGTCGTTCTGCCAGGTGTTGCCCGCGGGATAGTAGGTCCCCTTGTTGCGCGGGAACTCCGTCTGCCCGGGCCAGTTCTCCTGAATCTCCGCAAGCGTGCCGTAGTCACGCGGATGGTATTGGACGTTGACGCCGGTCACCGTCCCCGCCTCCTTAGGCAAGGCCTCACCCAACTGGTAACGCCCCGATTTGACGCCCGCCAGTCCAGAACCGGGTGACCCCTCACACACGTTCCAGTCACCGGAGACGATGCCGGTCTTCGAACCCTGGTCGGACATGCTCCGGGAGGCCACAGCCACATCCGGCACCTGCACGATCGCCATGTAGCCGCAATCACCGTTGCGTTCGAGCAGGCGCGTCTGCGTCGTGCTGTTCGCCCACGCCTTGTCCGACGGGCACACAGTTTCGAGGAACGAGTCCCCGAGCCGGATGTGGGTGTTGGTCAGGTTGCCACCCGCCGCCATGCGGGGATCACGAAAAACGACGTGGGCATCGAACGCGGTACACAGGACGTTGGACGTCCACTCGAGATCGTGTGCAAGCAGGCAGATCTGGCGAAGGCGCAGAACCGGGTCAACCATGGGAGCTCCTCAATGGATTCGTGACGGGGTCAATCCTGGCCCGAGTGTCGCCCAAATGACGGGCCGTTTCGAGAGGCGGGCGCATGCCCGATCTGCCGAACCGCACCCGGCCCGTTGCACGACGTATGAGTGCCGAGGCGAAAACATGCAGAGTCAGGCTTGAGGCATATCGCCGCAAGAGACAACGGGCAGGGAGCGTATCGTCATGATTTCGTTCGGACTATTGCCTGTCCGCCCGTGAGGAATGGACAGTGAGGTTCTGCTGCAACATGGCGTTGAACCGGGGTGATGAGAGAGTGACCTGTGACGATCGCTGAGCTGGGATCATTGGGTGAATTCATCGGGAGCATTGGTGTTGTAGCAACTTTGGTCTACCTCGCAATCCAGGTGCGTCAAAACTCTTCGGTGCTGGAGGAGACACATCGGGTTCTGGTCGCTGAAGCGGTTCGGGAGATCAATTTGGCTTCAAGCCAATGGCACATGGAGATCGCCAAAAGTTCGGAACTGAAGCGGATATTTCTCAAATCCCAGCGGCCAGACATGCACGCATATACCGAAGAAGAATGGTACGAGTTTCGAATGTTGGCATTGTCGATGATGCTGCAGGCTCAGGCGCTTTTTGCCCAGCGCGATCTGGGACTCGAGTACAACGAGCAACTGACCACCTGGTTTCGATCGATCAGGGGAGTCATCGATTCGTTTCCTGCCTGGCAGAGATACTGACGAGAAGCCAGGGAAGAAGGGAACCTAGATGCAGGTTTTATCCAAGCGATCGATGCCATCGATGACGGGATCGATATGAAAAAGATTCTGGGCGGTGGCGCATAACCTGATGTTCAGGCAGGTATCGGACCCGGCCAGGCTTCGGCTTGCTGAAGGCGATGCCTGAAGTGTCACGGTCAACCCGGAACGCCACCATGACGTCGTCGACATCGGCGAACCGTGAGGCGTGACACGATGCGCGCCTAGCGGCTATACAGCGCCCGCACGTTGGATCGATCTCCCAGCGACAGCACTGACTTGCGCGCGAAGTCCTCGCGCGACGATACGATCTGCCGAAACTGCATCAGGTACGACTCCACGTCTCCACCCATCACCATCGCGTACATAATGTCTTCCGGGTTCGTGGAATGCCCCAGCCCAAGCGCATGTCCGAGTTCGTGCAGGCAGGTGGTGTAAACGAGCGTGTCGCGAAACAGCGGATCGCGGGCGGAACGCCTCGCGATCACGCGCCCCAACGCCGCTGCATCGCCCCGCACATAAAGGTTTGCGCCACGTCTGCCGTTGACCGTGACCGGAAACATCTCGCCATAATGGTCCCTTCTGGACGGCACGAATCGGACGCGAATGAGCGCTTCAGACTCGCTGCGCACCATGCGGAAGCGTAGTTTTCCGTTGAGCGCCCGCGCCCAGTCGGCCATAGCCCAACGCACCAATTCCGTATGCCCGGGTGCGGCCTCGGCCGGCACGTCGCCCGTAAGGTCAATGACCGAAACCGGGACCGACTCGCTGAGATCCAGGGGTGCGAACCGAACGTTCGGCGCGGGAGATTCGAGTAACTGCTGGCAACCGGTGCAGAGCAGCAGACATGCAGCAAGGATCGATAGCCGCATCCATGTCTTCCCGATCATGACCACACACAACTCCCGGACTGGCGTCCCCATGGTACGCAGAACGACGCGCAGCACGCATGCACGAATCCGAGGGCGACGCGCATCTCGATCACGCCGCCGACTTCACGCCGATGGAGAGAGACGCCGAACGATCGCTGGAGCCAGGCATGGTGACAACCGCCAAACCGATCGAAACGAATGGCTCCTGGGGAATCACCGTCCGCTGAACGGATCTGTACCGGGTTCGGTCAGGCCGGCTACTGCCGACGCACGAGGTTTTCGGGCTGGGGCCGATTGTAGGGTGACTTGTAGGGGTAGTCGTCCCCCACCACCTGGCCTGCACAGTCGCCCGCCGGCGGAATCACCCAATCACAACCGGGCGTCGCCTCGGGACCGTTCAGCCAACATTCCTTCAGTTCTGCGAAGTCGCCAGCCAGACTGCCCGGCTCACGCGGCGGCATGTGGTCGTCCGGGTGCCAGAAATCGCCGATGAACTCTTCAACCGTCTTCATCCCCATCCGGTGGCAGTCGAGACAGGCGTTGCCCTCGATGTGAATCGTGCGCATATCCCAGTCACTTGCGCCGAGGACGTAGTACGGCGTGTTTGCGCGGCTTTTGCGGCCGCCAATATGCGGAACGACCGGGCGGCCCGAGGTTTCACGGACGGCCCCGTCAATGAACGGGTTGTGAATGAAAGGGTCAGCCTGGTGACAGATGACGCATTGCGTTGCTCCCGGAGTCGTGTAGGCACGATCGAACGCATCGGCATCTTCAAGACCGGGCATCACGCCGACCAGACGGTTGGTCTCGGGTTCGACCGATGTCCAGGCGCTGTTGTCACCACTCTCGAAAAAGGCTGTGGCTCCCGAATCACGATTGTAGCCAATCAGCTGGACCGAATCGGGAATGTCGTAGTCCGGTGTGTCCCGGCCGTCGTGACGGCAGAAACTCACCCAGACGACATCACGAAGGGGCGCACCGTCGGCGGTGCGACCGCCGTATCGCTGTACGCTCGAACCCGACATGCAGTCACCCACCTGCAGACTCGGCTGATCGCAACGGTGCAGCCCGGGGTTCCCGCGGTACCGCACGCCTTCCACGGTGATGGGCATCTCCACGTTCGCCGCGCAGTCGACACGCGGCGGTACGCCCAGATGCGGTTCGATCATTCGCGNGTATGCGGACGCGCTGCCGTGCGTACCGTCGCTGTTGTNGTCAGGCTGACAGCCCTGCCATTCGCCGCGCGCCGAGTGCGACAACCCGCAGACGAGCGCGGCAAGCACCAACAGCCGCACCATCACAGTCCCNNGCGCGCGGTGAACGGCAANGTGGGGCACCNCGCTTTCGAGGACGACCAAACCCATGCTCCGGCGTCCGCGGTCAGGCCAGTTTCAGCGGCAGCGATCGCAGCCGTTGCCCCGTCGCCTTGAACACCGCGTTCGCAACCGCGGGCGCAATGGGCGGCAGGCCCGGTTCACCAACACCCGTCGGGGTCGTTCCGCTGTCGACAATGATCACCTCGACGTCCGGCGCCTCGTTCATACGCAGGATCGGATAGTCGTGGAAGTTGCTTTCCGTGATGGCGCCACCTTCCAGATGCAGGTTGCCGTGCAATGCGGCGGTCAGCCCGTACATGATGCCGCCTTCCATCTGCGCGCGAACGATGTCCGGATTCACGGCGATACCGCAGTCGACGACACACGTCACCTTGTGGACACGAATCGTGCCGTTGTCGACTGACACCTCGGCAATCTCCGCGACGTCCGTCTTGAAGGAGTGGTGAGCGGCAAAGCCGAGATGCCGGCCTGGTGCCGGGCGCATGGCACGCATTCGTTCGGCGGCCACCCTGATGACATTGTGCATGCGGGGCTTGTTCTGCGTGTTTTGCAGACGCATTTCCACTTCATCCATGCCAGCCGCCGCGGCAAGTTCGTCGATCATCGACTCTTTGGCGAATGACGTGTAGGAGTGACCGACGCTACGCCAGAACGTCAGCGGAAGTCCGTGGTTGACGGTCGCGTGTACGACCCGCGTATTCGGGTGGTCGTAGTCCTCGAAGAGCCCCTCGACACTCGACGGGTCCGCGAACCAGTTCGTCATCGCGCCATCCGCCATGCCGACCATCCAGTCGACGGTACCCTCGCCAAGACCGGGAAAGAGCCCGGGCAGCATTGCATTCAGTGTGTCGGGCGTGATGTTGCCGCCAACCCGCTTGGCTTCCCACGCGCTGATCTGCCCGTCCGCGTCAAGGCCGGCCTTGATGCGCATGAGCGAAGCCGGGCGATAGAGCCCGTGACGGATGTCGTCTTCCCGGGTCCAGACGAGCTTGACGGTCTTGCCGCTGGCCTTGGCGATTTCGGTCGCTTCGATGACGTGTGACAGCGTCCCCCGGCGGCCGAAT
Source organism: Gammaproteobacteria bacterium (assembly GCA_002728675.1). Lineage (GTDB taxonomy): Bacteria > Pseudomonadota > Gammaproteobacteria > Pseudomonadales > Azotimanducaceae. The sequence goes on along the minus strand of PBVL01000017.1, from coordinate 7,668 downwards.
CCTCCCCCGAGATACGTCTGGTGCACCTTGACCTGCTCAGGCTCGAGTCCGGCGAAGCGCGCAACCAGCCCTTGCGCGAGGGGTGGGCCCTGGGTCCCCGACCAGACTTCGGCCTCGCCATCGCCGACCCGCACAACCGCGTTCATGGGTTCGAGCGGCGCATGCGCGAGGAACGGCGTCCAGTACTCGGCCTCGACCACCTGGGCCGCGGAGCCGAGCGCGGTACCCACGTCGCCTTCGTCCGTCGGCGTCACCCCGGCTTCGGCATTCGCCATTTCGGCTTTGTAGTCTGCCTCCAGGATCGACGTGTCGACGCTCGCGAGCGGCACCTGCGACCACTTCGGCTCGAGTTCTGCCGCCGCCTGCTTCGCCTGCCAGTATTTCTTCGCGACAACCGCCACGCCGCTGCCGATCTCCACGACGTTCGTGACGCCCGGCATCCGTTCTGCCGGCGCCTTGTCGACCGAAACGAGGTTCGCGCCGGCAACCGGCGAGCGCACGACAACTGCGTAGTGCATGCCGGGCACGTCGACGTCGATGCCGAACTGGGCGGTGCCGGTGGACTTCGCGATGGAGTCCACGCGGCCCGACTCCCGGCCGATGTACCTGAAGTCCGACGGCGCCTTGAGCGCAACGGTTTCGGGGACCGCAAGCGTCTGCGCGGTTGCGACGAACTGACCGTACGGGTGGCGTTCGCCGCCAACGACCATGTGACCGTTGTCTGTCCGGATCTCGCTCGCGGCCACACCAAGATCTTTCGCGGCGGCCGCGATCAACAGTGCGCGGGTACGGGCACCTGCCTCGCGAAGCTGGGTGTAGTGCGCATTGATCGCGTTGCTGCCACCTGTCGCCTGCACGCCCATGCCCGGGTTGGCGTAGTCCTCGTGGACGCCAGCGAGCAGGACCTCCATGTCGAGCGGATCAACGTCCAGTTCTTCGCCGACCAGCGTCGCCAGCCCCGTCGTCACGCCCTGACCCATTTCATCACGGGCGGTGTAGAACCTGATGGTATTGTCGGGAAGAATCTGCAGGAACGCGTTCGGCACGAACGCCCCGTCTTCTACGGCGATGGGCAACGGCGCGGGGTCATCCCCGGAGAGCGAGAAGCCAACGATGAGTCCGCCTCCGACGAGGCCTCCACCAATCAACAGCGTTCGGCGCTTCATGCTTCCACCTCCCCTGCCGCCGACGTCTTCGACGCGTCGTAGAACGCAACGCCCTGGCTGCCGACGGACATGATCGCCTTCTTGATCCGCACGTAGCAGCCACAGCGACAGAGGTTGCCCGCGAGCGCCGCGTCGACGTCTGCCTCGGTTACATCAGGGTTTGACTCGAGCAACGCGGCGGCGGTCATGATCTGCCCGGACTGGCAGTACCCGCACTGCGGCACGGAGTGTTCGTTCCACGCGGCCTGCAGCGGATGCAGATCCTCAGGCGTGCCGAGCCCTTCGATGGTTGTGATGTCACGGCCCTCGACTGCCGAGACGGGAAGAATGCAGGTGCGTTGCGCCTGTCCGTCCACGTGCATCGTGCACGCGCCACAGAGGCCCGCGCCACAGCCGAACTTCGAGCCTGTCAGCTTGAACGTGTCCCGCACCACCCAAAGCAGCGGCGTCATCGGGTCGTCGTCCGTGCGGACGGTCTTGCCGTTGAGTTTGAATTCGATCACTCGTGTCTCCCCTTGGATGGATCGTCTGGATCCTCAGATGCCAAGACGTATGCCAGCGGCGATACGGCACGCATTTGTTACGAACAGCTTGTCGGACGAGAACGCCCCGATCAATTGGCGAACGTCGTCCGGCAAGTCTTCATTCTCGAGCGCAGGCCCCTGATCCACACGCGTCGCGCCGATCAGCAGCGCCGCGTACGCGGTCAACAGTTCGAACGCTCCCGCATGCGGCAGCCCCGTCACGTCGGCAACCCGGGTAGCCAACAGCCCGATGACGTCACGGAAGGCCCGCTTGGATTTCACCAGCGCGTCAATCGACACATTGTGTTCGATCACGCTGTCGAGCCGGGCAAGCAGCGGCAGCAAAGCCGGGTCTTCGTGCACGGTGGCGTAACACGCCGCTGCAAGATCCCGATCCGTCATGCCCGCACGCAGACATGCCGCAAAACTGTCGCCCCACGCGGCCACCTTGGCGCTGACGAGCGCCAGCAGCACGTCTTCGCGTGTCTCGAAGTAGAGATACAGCGTCCCCTTGGCAACGCTGGCCTGTGCCGCAAGCCTGGCCATCGAAAACGCATCGAAGCCCACAGCCGCGAAGTGAAGGTCGGCCGCGTCCAGAATCGCCTGCCGACGAAACAGCTTCTGCGCGTCCGTCCGCGCGCGCTTGTTGATGGTGGCAGCGGTCACGACACCCCTCACGACGCCTGTCTCGACGCAATACCCGTTCGGCCAGAGCGTTATCTGACCAACGGTTATCAGTATAACTGACCGCTGGCCAGTTGTATCTGGCCGCGTTGGTGAATCCGCTATGAATCCGGGGGCACGGGCAGCGACCTGCTGTCCTGGCTACGCGCGGCGGCAAACCTGCGCCGCGGCGTGTCGTGACGCACCTGCTCCAACCAGAACACACCGTCGTATGGGTAGCTGTTGCCGCGGGTCGCCAGAAAGTCCTGATCGCCGTCGCCGTCCACGTCTCTCGCGACAAACTTGTCGTACATACCGCGCTGGCGGCGCACGATCGTGTGCTGCCGCCAGCGCTCCTGACCGGCGCGGCTAACGCCTGGGTTCTCGAACCAGCTGATACGCCCGAGTGGCGTGTCGTCTGGCAAGTCGACGTCACGCGGCCCGCGACTGTAGGACCCGCCCATGACGTCGAGGTCCCCGTCACCATCAATATCGGCAAGCTCGAACCCCACCAGATTGTCGGGCAGCTGCGTGCCGATCGGCGCAAGACGCCAGGGCTGGTCCGGGGCGGGGGGCTGGCGCAGCCACACCAGGTGCCGTGAATACACCATGGCCACCAGATCCAGTCGACCGTCACCGTCCAGATCGGCAAAGCCCATGTTGAAGCCGTTCAACAACGCTCCCGTTGCCGCGGCATGCGGAGGACGGCGGGCCGCTTCCGCCATGGTCGACCCCGCAACGCGGATGGGATGCTCCACGAAGCGAATCGGGCCACCGAGCGGTGTGACATTCTCGAACCAGAAAATCCGCCCTTCGCCGGTGGAACCGCCCACCACATCAGGATCGCCGTCCCCGTCGAGGTCCACCGGGCGGGCGTTGATCGGCCACAGCACACGCGTGAGTTCGTGTTCCCGCCAACGCCCGGTCAGCGGCTCGTCCGGGACGTCGAACCAGGAGATCGGGAAGGTCTGCTGGCTCGTGATATCCGGGTTCTGCGCGCCTTTGTTGGGGTCACCACTTCAGGCCGTCCGTCGGCGTCGAAATCGGCGGCAAACACCCGAATGTAGGAACCCCGATCGCGGGTTGCCTCGACGATCCTGCGCGGCCAGGCGCCGCTGCGCGCACGCGCCGGACCTGGGTTCTCGAAATAGATCAGATGCGCCAACTCGCAGGCGACGCTGCATCCTCGGCCGCCGCCGCCTCGACACCTTCCGCCAACGTGGCCAACTGCCACTCACTCGGGTTCGGCCCGCCAAATGCCAGCCGAACGTGACCGTGCGGCTGTCCGTCGTAGACCGTATCGGACTCGTGCACCGACACGATATCTTCAAAGCCGTCACCGTACAGATCGGCGAGGGTCAGCCCGTCGCTGCCGCTGATCGGCACTCCGCTGATCGCCGGGTCGTCGATGATGTGTTCGCGCCAGCTGATGTAGCGGCCATCGACCGCACGCGCCTCAGTCGGCTCGTCCGCGATCGGTGGACGTACCGCGGTCACGGAGTAGTCGGACTCCCGCTCCTGCATCGGGGCGTTCGCACACCCGGTGAGCCAGAGGACAACGGCTCCGCAGGCGCCGGGCGACAGAATACGACCCCCCGTCAGACGATGGATGGGTATCCGCACGGTAAGTCTCCTGTCTGCAGTTGGCGGGTCTCGCCGCGAATTGCCAGCGTATCAGGCAATTGGGACGCACATGACCCTCCCGCCTGGATCGTGAGTGCACCCCGTTGACACACTCTGTGAGTTTGCCGGGCCCCCCGGCGTCGTCGACCCATGGCAAACTCTCCCGCATTGGGCCAACTCACATCTGAACGGAATGACCGCATGTTTGGACATCACGGCCGCATGATCGGATGGATTGCACTCGGAGTCGTCGTCCTCGCGGTCGTCTTTGCGGGCTATCGCATGTCGCGCATGGACGACGTCAACGACCGTGTGGCGGCAGAGATTCGCGCCGAACCGAACGGTGCCCGGGCGGCCAAGACCATGATTCTCACTCTGGCCGACGGCAGAGTGTACCCCGTCAACTATCTGCGCGAGGACGGCTACGTCTACATGGGCATCGACGGTCGATGGTGGCGTGCGTTCGTCGATACGCCGCAACCGGTGCAAATGCACATCAGGGGCGAGGACCTGACCGGCAACGCGCGCACGATCCTGGATGACCCGGCCCGCAAGAAGGATGTCTTCAGTCGCCTGCGCCCGACCGTGCCGAAATGGCTGCCCGATTTCCTGAACGGGAAGCTGGTCGAGATCACGCCGACCGGGTGAGTCACGACACCCGGCATCAATGAGAGTTCCCAAGGACTGACCAATGAGCCAACCCTGGATCTTCATGGGCGGTGACCGCTCGCACTTCACCGGCAAGCTCCGGCCCGCGGTCCGATACAAGCAGATTCACTACACCGAACGCCCGCCAAACGGTCCGGAGATCATGCGGCGTACGGGCGGCGTCATGTTCGTCCCCGTGCTGATCACACCCGAAGGCGACACCCTGCAGGACACGACGGTCATGATCGATGCCCTGGAGGAACGGATTCCCGAGCCGCCGCTGATCCCCTCGCATCCCCTCGACTATGCCGTCAGCAGACTGTTCGAACTCTTCGCGGACGAGTTCTTCCTGATGGTCGACATGCGCACGCGCTGGGGCTATCCGGAGAACCGGGAGGAAGTCCCGAGAGCGTTCGGCGCGTTCGCCGGTGCACTCGAACGCGGGCACGCAATTGCGGACCGGATGAGTGCTTACGTACCGGGACTCGGAATCAATGACGCCACGATTCCGGCCATCGATGCGCACCTGAGGGATTTGCTCGATGCGCTCGACGCCCACTTCGCCGAACATCCCTTTCTGCTCGGAGACCGGATGTCTCTCGCAGACTGTGCCCTGATGGGACCCTTCTACGGTCATCTCTACATGGATCGCGTGACCCGTCAGCTTCTCTACGAGACCGCGATGCAGACCTGCATCTGGATCGAACGCTGCAACCGGCCGGTTCCGGAGTCCATGGGCGCGTGGTTCGAAGGCAACTATCCGCCAACGCTCGTTCGCATCCTGGAACTCATCGGCCAGGACGCCGCGCCGATTCTCACCGCACACGGTGCCGGGTTCCGGCGCTGGGCTGACGGCAACGCTCGGCCCGGTGCCGAACCGGACCGCTACGTTGGCGAGGTGGCGACCACCCTTCGCGACGTACCCACGACGATCGAGGCACGGTCGTTTGTCGCGTGGAAGCTGCAGCGGTTACGCGCCGCGGCGAACGGCCTGGATGAGGTGACGGCCGGGCTACGCCGCTGGGGCTGCGGGGATCTGCTCGCTGACCCCGGCGTCACCCTCACCAAGCGTCACTTCCGCGTCATCGTCGACGACGGCTGATCCCCGGGCCCGCTTGCGCTGCCCCCGGTCTGGGTTCAGCCTACGCGCTCAACCAAAGGATGTGCACCATGGACAAAGAACAGGCAAACAAACTGATCCTCGCCGGCGAACGCTCGCAGGCAGTTCGCAGGAAACTGGTCGAGCGGACACCCAAATCCGCCGCGGTGCGCGACCAGGGCGAGCAGGCTCTCGCGCAGGAAATCGTCGGGACGGTCAAACTGCCACATCCGATCTATATCGACCACGCCGATGGCCCCTACCTTACGGACATCGACGGGAACGAGTACATCGACCTGACCGGGGGCTTCGGCCCGAACGTGCTCGGCAACAAACCCGAGGTTGTCGAGTCCGCGCTGCAGGAACAGATCACCAAAGGCTGGCACTTCGGCATTCCGAGCACACCGCAGCAGACACTTGCGGACATCGTGCAGGCCGCGGGTCCCTGCGTCGATCACGTGGTGTTCTGTAACTCTGGTACCGAGGCGACAATGTTCGCCATCCGCGCGGCACGCGCCTTCACGGGCAAGCAGAAGGTAGCGTTGTTCGACGGCTCGTACCACGGCGTGCACGACTACGCGCTGATCAAGGTTGACGAGGCAAGCGACCGTTCGAACCCGACCCATACGTTTCTCGGCGCAGGCATCCCGAAGGCCATCGGTGATGACCTCATGCTGACCCTCCCGTACCGCGACGAGTCTGCTTACGACATCATCCGCGAGCACAAGGACGACCTGGCGCTCGTGATGATCGAGCCGGTCCAGAGCTCGAACCCGCGCCTCGACGCCGGAGACTTTCTGCGCGGCCTGAAGTCGGTCTGCGAGGAATGCGACGTCCTCTTCATGCTCGATGAGGTCATCACCGGGTTCCGCATCACCTACGGCGGCTGCCAGGCACATTACGACCTGAAGCCGGACCTCGCCACCTACGGCAAAGCGGTTGGCGGCGGCTTGCCCATCGGCGCGGTGGGTGGCCGCCAGGACATCATGAACACCTTCTCGGGTAAAGACGGCGCGCCCTACATCTTCACCGGCGGCACCTTCAGCGGAAATCCGCTGACCATGACCGCAGGCATCGCCGCGACCACCTACATGCGCGACAACCAGGATGAGATCTATCCGTACCTCATGGAGCAGGGCAACCGCCTGGCCGACGAGGTCAACAGTTTCTGCGAGTCACGTCAGATCCCGGCGCGGCTGATGAACGCCGGGTCGATGTTTCACCTCGTCTTCACCCCCGGTGAGATCAACTCATCCCGTGATCTGAGCAGCGAATGGCGCATTGCGGAACGCGAGTTCTATCTGCACCTGCTGGGCCACAACGTGATCGTGCCGGGTATTCACCTGGCGTTCCTGTCGCACGCGCACCGCCCGGAGCACGTGGATACCGTGATCGACGCGTTCAAGGCCTCGTTCGAGGATCTGCAGGCGGACGGGCTCGTTTAGCGAGCCCGTTGGCCTGCTCACGAGCGTCAGCGTCGCTTGATCAACTCCGGCAGCCGTCCGGGGGGACTGCCCACGCAAGCCAACTCTTCCCTCCTCGGGATGTAGCAGGCTCTGCCCGATCTTCAGCCCGTCGGTGCCCCGGAGTCAGGAAGGCATCCACGAGTCGGAGCAGGGCATCCACGAGGCCTACATCGACCGAGCCGCAGCCGCGAACGGCTTCAGAACCTGAAGCCGTTCCGGAAGTTGATCCTGTCGATCAGTTCGGGGAAGTCGATCAGCGGGTTCCGGTTGCCCTGGGCCTTCTCGATCTCCGCATTGCGGTGAAGCTCCCAACGATCGACCAGATCGTCTCTGGCCCAGTCGATGAACGTCGGTAACCGGTCGACGGGCATCTCCTTGTTACTCGAGGCGACGTCGCCTGGATAGCGGAGCAGGAAGTACAGGGTCGCGCGGGCGACCGCACCTTTACCGTACTTCGGCTCGAACTTGCCGTCTTCCCG
>PBVL01000016.1 GCA_002728675.1 Gammaproteobacteria bacterium | reverse complement strand
CTGGCCTGCGCGCATTCGACCCGGCAGCCGGCTCGACGCGCCGGTGCATCACGTCGACCTTTTCCATACGATCGCCGCTGCCGCAGGTGCGGAAGTCCCGAACGACCGCACGCTCGACGGGGTAGATCTGATCCCGTTCATCAACGGCACTGCTGACGGTGTTCCGCACGAGACTCTGTTCTGGAGGGAGGGCGGGCACCAGACGGTCCTGCACCGGGGTTGGAAGCTCATCCGGGCTGACTTGCCTGACGAGCGCTGGCTGTTCGACCTTGCCGCAGATCCAACCGAGCAGACCAACCTGGCGGCGACGCGACCGGCCAAGGTGGCCGAACTGGAGGCGCTGCTTGCCGCACATAACGCCGAGCAGGCGGAACCGTTGTGGCCCTCGGTGATGTCGTCACCCCAGTTGGTCGACAAACACGGTGGGCAACCTTACGTCGAGGGTGACGAGTACATTCACTGGCCTAACTGAGCCGTATCAATCGGACGTGCCATAGGTACCCTGAGACTCCGGTGGACGCGCGTCAGTCCCCTTGGCTCGTGCCCATCATTCCGGACAATTCAGGCCTGACACGAATGCTGGAGCGTGCAGGCTCCCGCGTCACTAGAGCGGCGCCCCGGGCGAGAGTCCCAGGGCCATGCGTCCCCGGGCCTCGAGCATTCCGTCAAAGTCGACAATCGCGTGATGGCACGCTGTGTTGATGTCTCTGAACCAGCGCTGCAGCGCGTTGCGGTTGTGCGTCGCGCCCGCGCCTGCGGCGGCGTACACGCGCTCGGTCGAGCGGCGGCAGAGTTCGGCGGCGTAGGCTGCATTCCACCGGAGGGCGGCGATTGTTTCCCTGTCGATGGGGGGCGGTCGGCGCGCGTGCATGGCTGCGTCCAGCAGTTCGCAGTTCTTGTCCACGAGTGATTGCGCAAGCTCGACTTCACCCAGTGACTCCGCAATCCGCATCTGGATCGAGGCCTTTTGGGCCTTGGCGGTACCGGTGTAGACCTCCTCGCGAACGCGCGTCGCCCCAACAAACCCGTCAAGCCCGCGCTGGGCGATTCCCACGACGTTGCCAGCCAGCATGGACGCGAGCGCGCCCATCACAGGCAGTCGGTAGAGGGGGCCTGCGTGCCCTTCGAAGTCTCCACGGAACAGCTCCCGGGTTGGCATGACCCGGTGCTCCGGGACAAACACGGCTTCAGTGACAATGTCCCTGGAGCCTGTGCCGCGCATTCCGAGGGTATGCCACGTGTCGTCGATCGTGATGTCAGCGCGTGGGATGACAAGATGAATCGCGGGGACGCCGTGTTCCTCAACATCAATTGTCTGCGCGCCCAGCACGACCCACGGCCCGTGATCGACGCCGCTTCCGAACTGCCAGCGGCCGTTCAGCTCCCAGCCTTCTGCTACCCGCTTTGCTCGCCCCTGGGGCGCCAACGCACCGGGGATCAGCACGTCCGGTGTCGGGCCGAACACTTCCTCCTGACAGGCTTCCGGGTACCGGCCCACAACGAACGTGTGGGCACCGCAGACCATGTGTACCCAACTCGCCGCGGCACAGCCTCGGGCCAGTTCGGTGCATGACCGGACGTGTGTACTGACCGGTGCTTCAGACCCGCCAAACCGTTCCGGCGTCAGCAGGCGGGAGAGGCCAGCCGCCTGAATTGCGGCCATCGCCTCGGGCTCAACCCGCCGTGCATCTTCCGAGGCCTGTGAGCAGGCCTCGAGTACGGGCACGACCGCGCGGGACATTCGGGAAACGTCGATCTGAGAGGGATTGTTGGTCGGCATGGAGTGACGCGATTCGTAAAGACCGGGCTGAGTCTGACAGACGTGTTCCCCTTCGTCTGTCTGTTGACCTGGCTCGACCGTGCGGGACTGCCGGAGCCGGGACGGTGACGCGGCGGGCAGGCAGGCGACGCCGCGCACGCACGGTGAGTGGGGGTCAGCCGAGAAACGTCTGAGTCGAATGCCGCCACCGTCCCGAGCGGAAGATCGGAAGATCACACAGAGTGTCGGGCACGCCTGCCGGATTGACTCGACTGTTCAACACAACCCGAACGTCGTCAGTCGCGTTCAGGCCAACCCGGTGCGCGCAGTGCGAGGAGACGAAGGCCACCATCCCGGCGGTTGGTGTCACGGCGAGTTGCCCGGGGAAGTCCGCGTGGTTCGGGCCGTCGCTCTGGAATCCGAAGTAGCGATGTGAGCCCGGCAGGATGTACAGCTTGCCCTGCTCCGGCGCGTAGTCACGGGTGTACACGAGGCGATTCAGGGTGAATGCACCGGGCGCGGCATCGCTCGAATCCTTGTGCCAGCCCTGGCCGCCGTCGCGGGGTGTCCCGAATGCAAAGCCGTACAGTCGACGATGGTCTTCGCCGAGGAGCTGAGTTGTCGCATGCGTCATGTCCGGCAGGTCGAAGAGTGCTCGAAACGCCGGGTCACGGGTGACAGGCAGTGCCTTCAGATGCACGTCGAAGCGCTGCCGGTACTCGATGGATTCGCCGCCCCGCATCTCGTCCCAACGGGTGAGACAGTCTTCGATGAGCGCGTCCATGGGCCCGACTTCCTCGGGGCTGAAGAAGCCCGGCAGAATCAGGCAGCCCTGATCGTGGAACTGAAGGACCTGCTCGTCCGAGAGTGGAGATGCATCAGACATCTGTCGCCTGGCGGATCGGAGTACGTGCCGAGCTTAGCGCAGGACACGCGCGAGGGCAGTTGGTCCGACCTTGCGCGCGTCCACCCATCCCGCCGACAATCGCGCCTCCAGATCAGCGTGAGAGGGCCATGGCGATCGCGTCCAACTACATTCTCTACGGCGGTGAGCTCAGCTACTTCACCCGCAAACTCGAATCGGCGCTGCGCTTCTACGGTGCCCCGTTCGAGTTCCGGAACAAGGCCGAGAACAATCCGCAGGACATCGAACATCGGTCCGGGACGCACCAGGTGCCGGTGCTGCAGACGCCCGAGAACTGGATGAACGGCGACACGACGCCGCTCATGCATCTTCTGGATGAACGCTTCCCCCATCGACGTCTGTTTCCGGAGGGGCCGCTTGGGATCGCCGTGCAGGTGCTCGAGGAGTACTTCGATGAGTGGATCGCGCGCACGATGGTCCACTACNGATGGCACTNCGAGGAAAGTGCGGTGTATGCGTCGGAGATCATGTCGCTNGGTAATNCGGAGGCTGCGGCCCGCGTCAGGAATTGGGGGCCGCGCGCCTGTCGCGCCACAGGCACCGAGTCCGAAGTGCAGCAGCGCGCGTGTGAGGAAGAGTACGTGCGTATTCTCGAAGCGATGGAGGCGCAGTTGCAGCAGACACCCTTCATGCTCGGTGACCGACCGACCGCGCTCGACTGCATCCTGCTCGGCGGTCTGCTGGCCCACACCAACAACGACCCCGACCCGAAGCGCGTGACGGCCAACTACCCGGGGGTGGTCGACTGGTGCGAGTCGGCGTTCGACTGGGACGGCGACGGTGAACTCGCGGCATTGCCGGAGCTGACGCCGTTTGCCTCGTTCGTGCTCATGGAGATGCGGACGACCTATCAGCCCTACGTGCTCGCGAACCGGGCCGCGCAGGAGGCAGGTGCGAAGGCCTTCCATGCGCCGATCTATGGTGAAGAGGTCAGTTACCTGTCGCGGCCGTATCCGGAAAAGTCGCGTCAGATGATCATGCACCGGATCGAACATGTGCTGAACGACGAAGAACATGAAACGGTGCGTGCCTGGCTCGAGGACGTGGGCCTCGACTGTTTTGCTGACTGAGGAGCAAACCCAATGAATGACATCACGAACCGCAAGGTGGTGATGGTCCGGGTCCCGAACGGGACGCCGGAACCTGATGACTTCGAACTGGTCTCGGAGCCGGTCCCCGAACCAGGCGAGGGCGAGATGCTCCTTAGGACGCGCTGGCTGACTCTCGACCCCTACATGCGGTCGGGGTTCATGGCCCAGGCGGAGAACCTCGGGGCCACCGTCATCGGGGGCACCGTCTCGGAGGTGATGTCCAGCCGATGTGACGGCTGGTCTGAAGGTGACCTCGTCGTCGGCTACTACGGCTGGCAGGAGTACAGCATTGCGCGCGCGGACGACGTGCAGTGGAACAACCCCGGCATGCCGCTCGAGAAGTGGGACGGGTCGCTCGGGCCCGCATCCACCGCGCTCGGGATTCTCGGGATGACCGGGTATACCGCGTACGAAGGGCTGCTCAACCAGGCCAGGGTCCGCGAGGGCGATACGGTGGTCGTCAGCGCGGCAAGCGGCGCTGTGGGGCAGGTGGTTGGTCAACTTGCGAAGATCAGGGGCGCGCGCGCAATTGGCATTGCGGGTGGCCCTGAGAAGTGTGCCTGGTGCGTCGACGAAGTCGGGTTTGATGCGTGCGTCGACTACAAGGCGGGCAATCTTCATGCGGACCTCGCCGCGGCCGCGCCGGACGGTGTCGACATCTATTTCGAGAACGTGGGCGGCGACGTGCTCGAAGCCGTGATTCCGCTCCTGAACGAAGGCGCGCGCGTGCCAATCTGCGGATTCATCGCCCATTACAACCTGACCGAGGAAGAACGCCGCCCGACGCCGCTGCAGCGCCTGCGTCAGGAAGGCTTGCCGGTGCTCGGCAAGGACGGGAGCGAGTCCGGGTTTGCTTTCTTTGCATTCTCCCAACTCTCGGCAAAGCATCCCGATGCTGAGAACGCGCTGCGGGAGATGTCCGACTGGATCAAGGCCGGCCGCCTCAACTACCGGGAGAGCGTGACGGAGGGGATCGAGTCCTGTGTGCCGAGCTTCATCGGCATGCTGGGCGGCGCAAACTTCGGCAAGACGATGGTGAAGGTGAGCTGACCGGGCCGTCCGCAAGCAGGCGACGCCGGCACCGTGCCGAACGTCGCCCGGGCCCCTGATTTCATGGCGTTGCCCGGGCTGCCGTGAAAGAATGGCGCCTCACCGCCGCAGTTCCGGAGAGACCCATGGATGAACAAGAAGAGCAGAAACTCCGGGACGACGTCCGTTGCGAAGCCGCCGTGCAAACGCTGAAGGACGTGCTCATGCGCGCCGACGAGATGAGCGAAGGAACGTACACCTTCTACGACATTCTCGGGTACCTCTTCGAAGACCTCATTCGGGAAGGCTCCTGTGCGGCGTGTATCAGCGAGGTGCTGACGGCGGTCGTCAACGATCTCGGGGTCGATGCCACGACCCATCGCACGGAAGACCACTCGGTCTTTCACTAGGACAGTCGGTCCGTGAAACGCGCGGCGTTCGTTGCGGCTGCGTGTGCGCTTGTCCTGACGCTGCCGGCCTGGGCGGCCGAAGAGACACCCGAGGCCTATGTCGGTTCAGCCGCGTGCGGCGTGTGTCACCCGGTGCCTTTTCTCGAGTGGCGGGGTTCACACCACCAACTGGCGATGCAGCCTGCCTCGCAAGCATCCGTTCAGGTTGACCCGTCGGCGGCAACGCCAACGATTGCCGGGCGCCCCGCGAGCTTGTCCGGTGCAGGGGATGAAGCGGTCATTCACTCCGACGGTGGCGAGTTCCCGGTGCGCTACGTCTTTGGTGTGTCGCCGCTGCAGCAGTTTCTCGTGGACGCGGGGAACGGGCGACTCCAGGGCCACGCACTTGCGTGGGACAGCCGGTCCGCCGGCGAGGGCGGGCAACGCTGGTTCGACCTGACGCCCGACGTTGCCTCGGATGACGACGTGCTGCATTGGTCGGGGCCCGCGCAGACCTGGAACTTCATGTGCGCCGACTGCCATTCAACCGCGGTGACCAAGGGCCACGACCCGGTGCGCCGTGCGTACGACACGTCGTTCGCGGAGGTCAGTGTGGGCTGCGAGGCGTGCCACGGTCCGGGGGCGGCACATGCCAGGTCTCCGTACACGAGCGAGATCGTGCGTGAGCCAACGCTCGAGGTGTGTGCGACCTGCCACAGCCGGCGCGAGCAGCTTGCAGAAGGGTATCGGCCCGGTGCGGACCTCTTCGACCACTACCTGCCGTCGCTGCTCGATGACGGGCTGTACTTCGCGGACGGCCAGATTCACGACGAGGTGTACGTCTATGGCTCGTTCCTGCAGAGCCGCATGCACGCGGCCGGGGTTACCTGTACCGATTGTCACGCGCCGCACTCGGCGAACCTGAAGCGGCCGGGTGACGCCACATGTACTGCTTGTCACAGCGAGACCGCAGACACGCGCTACCCGCAGGCGGCGGGGCGCTACGCCTCTCCGGACCACCATTTCCATGATGACAAGACGGAGGGAGCGCGCTGCGTGTCATGCCACATGCCGGCGCGGACGTACATGCAGATCGATGCGCGCAGGGATCATCGGTTTGGCATCCCGCGCCCCGATCTGACCCGCGCGCTCGGCGTGCCCAATGCGTGTTCCGGATGCCATGCGGAAAATCCTGTGGACTGGGCGATCGATATCCTGGCAGAGCGAAAAGCCGGTCGACCGCGACACTGGGGCGAAGTGTTCGACGCCTCGCGTCGGGGCAAACGTGGTGCCGCGTCGGAGGTGTTTGCGTTGACCCAGGGTACGGGCATGCCGCCCATCGTGCGCGGCACGGCGCTCGCGTCACTCGCCGCACTCGGCGGCTCCGCCAGGCTCGGGATTCTGCGCGAAGCCCTGCAGGACCCGCACCCGCTCGTTCGCATTGGTGCGTTGCGGGGCGCCGCAGGGTTCTCTTCGGCCCAGCGCTGGTACCTCGCGGGATCGATGCTGGATGACCCGCTCCTCGCCGTCCGGGTTGAGGCCGCGCGGCTGCTGCTGCCGATGCTGGACGGCGTTGCGGGGAAGGAAAAGGCGCGTCTGGACGCGGTGGTTGGCGAATACGAGCAGACCCAGCGGTTGCACGCCGATCGGGCAGAGGGGCAGACGAATCTGGCGATCCTGCATCTCGCCCGGGGTGAGCGCGACCGTGCGATCGCGGCCCTCATTGAAGCACTCGAACTGAATCCGGTGTGGGTCCCGGCGATGGTCAATCTTGCCGACCTCTATCGTGCGACGGGAAGGGACGCAGAGGGTGGTCCCTTGCTCGAACGCGCGCTTCCTATTGCGGTCGATTCGCCACAGGTTCAGCTTGCGTACGGGCTGTGGCTCGTCAGGGCAGGCCGTCCGGAGGCGGCGCTTGCGCCGCTCGGGGCAGCGGCGCGGTTTGCACCGGGAGAAGCTTCGTATGCCTATGTCCATGCGGTTGCACTCTCGTCGCTCGGCCGTGCGCCGGAAGCCCTCGCTGTCATCGATCGTGCCGTCGAGACGATTCCCGACCCGCAGTTGCTGCAGGCCGGGCTGGACATTGCGCAGAAATCGGGCGACGAGGCGGCAGCCCGGCGGTACCGCGCGCAGCTCGAGCGCGCCAATCAAAACTGATGGCCTGCCCGGGTCACCGTCTGGTGTGGGGTGGTAATCTCGTGCCTCGTTCGACAGGGGGAACATGATGGAACCAGATCATGCCAAGGGGCCGCTCGTTGGGCTGCGGGTACTCGACATCTCCCGCGGCATCGCGGGACCGTTCTGCGCCAAGCTGCTCGGAGATCTCGGGGCTGACGTCGTGAAGGTGGAGCCGCCAGGCGGCGACCCCACGCGGTCCGAGGGACCGTTCCCTGACGGGACGCCGGACGCCGAGAAGAGCGCCGGGTTCTTCTTTCTCAACACGAGCAAGCGCGGCATCGTGCTGGACGTCGACGATCCATCGAATCACGAAGTGTTGGCGCGTCTTGTCCGCAGGTATGACGTCGTTGTCGCGGACGGCAGCGCGGAGTCGCTCGAAGCCCGCGGAATCGGGTACGACACCGTCAGTTCCTGGAATCCGCGTGTGGTGTACACCTCCGTCAGCGGGTTCGGCTCCTTTGGCCCGAACTCGGAGTGGGACAGTTCGCACCTTGTGAATTGTGCGGTTGGCGGTTGGGCCCACCTGTGCGGCGTACCGGAGCGTGAACCGCTCCAGGCGGGCGGGCAGATCACCGAGACCCTGACGGGTGCGTTTGCCGCGGTTGCGACGCAACTCGCCGTCCTTGGCCGCGCGCGCCACGGGCACGGCGAACACGTTGACGTTTCGGCGCAGGAAGCCGTGCTTGCCGGCGCTCAGTTGCCGACGTTGTTGTACGAGTATCGGGGCATTCTGCCGGGCCGTTACTCGAGCATCGGCTCGGGTGCGGGAGCGGCCTACATTCTCGGCACGGAAGACGGCTACATTGGACTCAACGCGCTAACGGGTCCGCAATGGCGCATGTTATGTGATTTTCTGGGTCGGGCGGATATTGCCGAGGACCCGAAGTACGCGGGCATTTCCTGGACCGAGCCTGACGAACGTCTGGAGGAGATTCGTGAGATTTTCCGCGCGGCGCTGGCGGGCCGAACGGCCGAGCAGTTGTTTCACGAAGCAGAGGCACACCGGGTCCCCTTCGGACTCGTGCCGGATCTGGCCGGCCTCTACGCCTTCCCGCCGCACGTCGAGCGGGGCTTCTTCGCGGACCTCGAGCATCCGGTGGCCGGTGAGGTGTCGGTGCCGGGGATTCCCTTCAAGTCGACGGCGACGGCCGCCGCGCCGTTTCGACCGCCGATGCTTGGCGAACATACCGAGGAGGTACTGGCAGAACCCGCGGCCGAACTGCCTGCCGCTTCATCGCAGGTCCACGACCTGCCGCTTGCGGGGTTGCGTGTCCTGGATCTGTCCATGTTCTTCGCGGGACCGGTTGCGGCGCAGATTTGCGCGGATGCGGGCGCGGATGTCGTGAAGGTCGAGTCCCTGCAGCGGATCGACGGTTGGCGCGGGGCGGGGACGGGTGGTGACGGCGACCTGCCGAGCTACGAAGGCTCGCCCTACTTCAACTGGGTCAATCGCGGTAAACGCGACGTCACGCTGAATCTGAATGACCCGCGCGGAGCCGAGGCGGTAAAGACGATGGTGCGCGAGGCAGACGTCCTCATCGAAAACTACACGCCCCGCGTGATGGGCAAGTTTGGTCTCGACTACGACACGCTTCGGGCCATCAACCCGAAACTCGTGATGCTGTCGCTGTCCGGGTTTGGAGCAGACACCTCCTGGCGCGACTACGTCGCGTTCGGGATGTCGACCGAGCAGATGTGCGGCGTGTCCCATCTCACGGGGTATGCGGACGACGATCCGATCTTCACCGGCATGACGGGCGGAGACCTGTTCGCCGGAGTAATGGGCGCCAACGCGCTCTTTGCGGCGCTGGCCCACCGGGACCGGACGGGCCACGGGCAGCACATCAATCTCAGTCAGATGGAGGCGTGCAACCTGTACGTGGGCGACTCGATGACAGGCTACTCGCTCGCGGGTGTCGACCCCGGGCGCATCGGCAACCGACATCTCCACTACGCGCCCCAGGGGATTTATCCCTGCAGGGACGAAGCGTGGCTTGGCATCACGGTCAAGAGCGATGCTGCATGGCGTGCCCTCGCCGGAGCCATCGGGCAGGAGGAGCTTGCCGAACGGTATCCGGATGCGGCCGCACGGCATGCCAACGCGGATGCGATCGACGCGTTCATCGGGGCGTGGAGTGCGGGGCAGAATCATCTCGAGGCCCAGGCGGCACTGCAGTCGGTAGGCGTGGCGGCGGGCGCTGTCATGCGCGGTACCGAACTGCTGGAGGACGAGCACCTCGCGGCGCGCAATGGCTTCCTGCTGCAGGACCGCCCGGGACTCGGCCCGAAGCACTATCCGAACCAGCCCTATCGATTCCGCAACGCGCCACCCGCGCCGAACGTTCGTGCACCGCTGCTCGGCGAACATCTGAGCGAAGTGCTGACGTCCTACGCGGGTCTCAGCGATGACGACATCGTGGAGTTGGTCATCGACGACGTGACGGGAACCGTTCCGCTGGCCGCGCGATAAACCTTGGATAGACGGAGTTGTGAATGAAATGGGACGTCGCGCACGTCTGAGCCGCGACGCCCCCGGGGGTTCGGAGTCAGCGGGCGCGTCCTCGGCCCTGGCCGCCGGATGGCCGACGTCGCTGACCGCCCACACCGCGGCGGCGCTCGCCCCTGCCTTTCGCGCCGCGCCGTTCGCGAAGTGCCGCGCGCTCCTCGTCGCTCATGTTGGCGGTGCGCTCCCGCGCCTGTGCCCGCCTGTCATCCCGCGTGGCGGAACGCTCTTCGGGCGACATCGCCTCCAGTTCCGCACGGCGGGCGTCTCGCGCCGCCCGGCGCTCGTCCGGCGACATCCCCTGTATTTCAGCGCGACGAGCTGCGCGTTCTTCTTCGGTCAG
>PBVL01000083.1 GCA_002728675.1 Gammaproteobacteria bacterium | reverse complement strand
CATAGTCCCGGACGATCTCGACGTTCGTTTCTGCCTCGATCAGCCGGGCCGTTCTTTCGATGACCTCGTGAATGTTGCTGCTCTGGCGCTTCGGCTGGCTGGTCGGTCCGAGCAGCCGATCAACGAGGGTCGCCAGGCGGTCGGTCTCCTCGATGATGATGCTGGTGTACTCGGCCAGTTCAGGGCTCGGCAGCTCCCGTGACAGCAATTGTGCGGCTCCCCTGATCCCGCCCAGCGGATTCTTGATCTCGTGTGCGAGGCCGCGAATCATCAGCCGGCTTGTATGCTCGTGCTGGCGGTGGCCCTCATCGCGGTCGATGCGCAGGTAACGATCCTGCGGAATGATCTCGAGCATCACCAGCGGCTGCTCATCGTCGTTGAAGACCGAGACGGTGTAATCGACAGTAATTTCGTGCCCGTGAATCAGTGACAGTGTGTCCTTGCGCCGGGTGTAGCGTTGGTTGGTCTGCAGCGCGTCGAACAGGACGCCCTGGAGTTCACTCGGGTTTGCGACGATTTCTGATACCGGCAGCCCGATACAACGGGATTCCGATACCTCGAGCAGGCTCTCCGCTGATTGGTTGATGAACTGGACGCGCAGCTGATGATCCAGGCACAGCGTTGCCGAGGACAGGTTCTTGAGGATCAGTTCAGGCGCTATGGGCATGATGTGTCGCTGATGGGTACGCGGCGCTCGACGCGAAGCCGTGCGCGGAGCAGACGATCCGCCCGGGTCGCAACGCTCCTGTTCGAGCCTCACGTGCGGGTCCCTGTACGAAGTTGCGCTCCCTGTTCCGTCGTGTGCACTGGTTTGCTGTTCCAGGATTCGGAATCACCGCATTGGCCCTGGTATTGGCTCTTGCATTGATCCTTGCATTGACGTGGTGCAAGTATCGTTCCAGTTCGACGATCGGCTGCAGCCCCCTGGATTCGCCGGTGATGCGACCATCATACCAATCTGTACGCACCAAATTAGTGCGTCGAATCACTGATTTTCACAGTACGGAAGAAATCGGCCCTGAAATGGTGCGTCAGCGGCCGGCTTTGCGAAGCAGCTTGGAAACCCGATGCAGCATGAACGAGCTTGGCGCACTTTCCTGGAGCGATTGCCCGCCAGCATCGACGATGACGGCGCGCAGTTCGTGCTCACCGCGGTCGACGTTCTCGAGTTGGATCCCGCCACCCGACAGCGGCCCCACGGGCTTGCCGTCTAGCAGTACCTGCAGCCTGTGGCCTGGCTGAAGTCCGGGCTCGATGCGGACACTGATGTGGACGTTGCCGGCATTGTCGCGCAGGTTCTCGCCCGCCTCGGGGCCCGTAATGGCGAGGCGCCCATAGGGGATGAACTTCGGCGTGTGGGGTACCTCGGCTCTGCGTGCCGACTTGCTGCGGGTGTCGGGAGGCGTGAACATCGTCGCTTCCCGCAGTTCGACTTCTTCGCGGCGGTCTCCACACTGATCGCTGAAGACGATGTTGCCCGAACTGTCGCGTGAGCGGCAGATGTCGGGGGGCGGGGGCGGTGCAGCCGCTTCCTCCTCTGCCGCGTGCGTGATGGTTGCCGGACCGCAGGCGATCAGCGCGATCAGGGCGATCGGCAGAGTGATGGTGAGGCGGCACTGCATTCCTGCAGTCTGACCGGTTTTGCCGGCGGATTCCGCAGTTTCCGACGAAACCTGGCTCGTCGTCACGCTTCGACCCTCAGCGTAACGAAATACTCACGGCCTTCGGTGCGGGTACTGATGACCGAGTGGCCGTGAACCCGGCACCAGACCGGGATGTCGTGCAACACACCCGGGTCGGTGCACACCACTTCGAGCACATCGCCCTGCTCGAGTTGCGCGACGCGGTCCTGCGTGCGGATGACCGGCAGCGGGCACAGCAGCCTGCGCGCATCGAGGGTCTCTTCAGCCATGCGGATCAGTCCGTTGCGCGCGTTCCAGGCAACTCATACGTACCACTCCGCCGCGATCTCTGCCGGCGGCATTGGTGGTACGTTCAGCACGGTTCCGGAGCCGCCGGGCGATTGAATCTGGACGGTGACGGAGTCTGCATCGCGTCCCTGACTGAAGCGCGCGACGATCCGGGCCGCGAGCAGTTGGTCGGACTCGCCTTCCAGTCGGCCGTCGACGAGGGCGAGTGGGCCTTTGTGTGACGTCGTGAACGCATGGGTGAAGGCGTTCTTGTAGCCGTCCAGGTAGTTGTTCTCGCCCAACTCACGACTGACGATGAGCTTGAAGTGCGGCCGGGGACGGATGTGGCGACCCACCTTCAGCAGGAGGATGTCGTCGAGGTCATACTCGCGCTCGCCGCGTGCATCCCAGAGATCCACCAGTTTTCTCGAATAGGTTTCATCGGTCAGGAAACAGCACCCGCCTGCGGGCTGCGAGTAGTCGCTGAACCCGAATCGTTTGGCGAGTTCCATTTGCGGTTTGCGGTTGCGGCCGTGGAAATCGTACAGCGCGTCACGGTCCAGCCAGCCTTCCCGCTCCGGCAGGGTCGGCGGCAGGTTTTGAGCGCAGAGCGGCCTGACCAGGCGGTCGTCGGCTCCCGATTCACGCGCGATCACGGGCATCGTGTCCTTTCGTTGCGACATCGGCCGCTGTCCGATCACTTCGCCTGTCACGATGAAGTCGAAGCCGTTTTCCTCCATGAAGGCCCACGCGCGAGCCCGGTTCACCATGAAAATCTTGCAGTCGAGGCAGGGATTCATGTTCTGCCCGTACCCGTATTTCGGGTTGAGCAGGACATCCTTGTAGTCGTCGATGACGTCGACGATGTGCAGCTTGATGCCGAGTTGCTCCGCGACCCAGAGCGCGTTGTTGCGCTTGGGTTTGGCCTTGTCCTTGGCACGGATCGCGTGCGTGTGCCCTTCCACACAAAACCCCGTGAAGAAGTTCACGCCTTCCACATGCACGCCCTGCTCCATGACGACCTTCGCGGCCAGCATGGAGTCGAGTCCACCGGAGATGAGGGCAACAGCTTTGCGCATGGTGTTGGTCTTCGTCAGTCCCGTCAGCGAACCGCTGATTATATGCCAGCGTCTCTGTGCGACGAGCCCCGATGCGCGGTGAACGGGGGCAGGCCGGCGTCGGACCGCAGAATGTCTGGAGTCCCGCCGAGAAATCTCTATAATTCGCCGCCCGTCGCAGACCGTTCCGGAACGCGCAAGCGGGCCAGACATGAAAGAGCTTCGAAACATCGCAATCATTGCGCACGTCGATCACGGCAAGACGACGCTGATCGATCAGATGCTGCGTCAGAGCGGCGCGCTCGGGCGCGGTGATGTCGATCGCGAACGCGTCATGGACTCCGAAGACCAGGAGCAGGAACGCGGCATTACAATCCTTGCGAAGAACACGGCACTCGAGTGGCAGGGCACGTCGATCAACATCGTCGACACGCCCGGGCACGCGGACTTTGGTGGAGAGGTCGAGCGCATCCTGTCGATGGTCGACTCGGTGCTGCTCGTGGTCGACGCGGTGGAAGGGCCGATGCCCCAGACGCGCTTCGTGACCCAGAAAGCGTTCGACTACGGGCTTCGCCCGATTCTGATGGTGAACAAGATCGACCGGCAGGGCGCGCGGCCCTACCAGGTGGTCGACGAGGTGTTCGAGTTGTTCGATCGTCTTGGCGCAACCGAGGAACAACTCGACTTCCCAGTCGTCTTCGGCTCTGCGGTGATGGGCACCGCCGGACTCGAAATGGACGAACTTCAGGAATCGCTCACGCCGCTCTTCGAGACGATCGTCAGACACGTGCCCGCGCCGACCCGGGACACAGAAGGGCCACTGCAGTTGCAGATCAGCGCGCTCGACTTCAACCCCTATGTCGGAGTGATCGGCATCGGCCGGGTGCGGCGTGGCGTCATTCGTCCCGGGATGCCGGTCACCGTCGTCCCGCGCGAAGGCGGCGAGCGGCGCGCGCGCGTGCTGTCCGTGCTCGGGTATGCGGGGCTCGAACGGGTGGAGGTTTCCGAAGCGAGCGCCGGCGATATCGTCTGTGTGAGCGGGATCGAAGGTCTCGGGATTTCCGACACACTCTGTGCTCCCGAATGTGTGGAGGCGTTGCCCGCGCTGGCGGTTGACGAGCCGACAATCTCGATGATGTTCGAGGTGAGCAACTCACCCTTTGTTGGCCGTGACGGCCGTTTTGTCACCTCGCGGAATCTCGGCGAACGTCTCGACCGTGAACTGGTGCACAACGTCGCCCTGCGCGTGGAACAGGGACCCAGTCCGGACCGCTTTCGGGTCTCAGGCAGGGGCGAACTGCATCTTGCGGTGCTCATCGAGAGCATGCGCAGGGAAGGTTACGAGTTCAGTGTCTCGCGCCCCGAAGTCATCGTGCGCGAGGTGGACGGCGAACGTCAGGAACCCTACGAGGACCTGGTTGTCGACGTCGAGACGGACCATCAGGGCGCCATCATGGAAGCCCTCGGCGCGCGCCGCGGCCAGCTTCAGGACATGCTCCCGGACGGGGCCGGGCGCGTGCGCCTCGCCTACTCGATACCGAGTCGCGGGCTGATTGGTTTTCGCAGCGAGTTTCTGACGCTGACATCCGGCAGCGGCGTGCTGACCAGCATCTTCTCCCACTATGCGGTGGTTCCGGGCGAAATCGCGAACCAGCGGATCAACGGAGTGCTGGTGTCGATGTCTACCGGAAAGGCGCTTGCATTTGCACTGTTCAACCTCGAGAAGCGCGGCCGTCTCCTGATCGGGCCGGGCGAAGAGGTGTATGAAGGCATGGTCATCGGCATTCACAGCCGGGACAACGATCTCGCGGTCAATCCCCTGAAGGGGAAGCAGTTGACGAACATTCGTGCCGCGGGCAGCGATGAGAACGTCATCCTGACGCCGCCCATCCGACTGACCCTCGAAGCGGCGCTGGAGTTCATTGATGACGACGAACTCGTGGAGATCACCCCCGGTGCAATTCGCGTCCGCAAGCGACTTCTGACCGAAACGGAACGCAAGCGGGCCGGTCGCGGATGATGTGGCGCCCCGGCAGCGCGTCGCGGCGGCTTCGCCCGGTCGCGTTTTTCGCGCATAGTCGCTCCAGGACCTGAACCCTTCGGACGAGAACCCGCATGTTACCGCTCTACCCCGAAATCAAGCCGTTTGCCCGCCATCGCCTCAAGGTGGATGACGTGCATGACCTTTACATTGATGAAAGCGGCACACCCGACGGCATCCCGGTGCTGTTTCTGCACGCGGGCCCGGGGTCTGGATGTGAATTCGACAGCCGGTGTTTTTTCGATCCGGAGAAGTACCGCATCATCCTGTTCGATCAACGCGGTGCCGGCCGCTCGTTGCCCCACGGCGAACTGCGCGACAACACCACCGCGCACCTGGTCGCGGACATCGAGCGGATTCGGGAGTACGCGGGCGTCGATGAGTGGATGCTGTTCGGCGGTGGGTGGGGTTCGACGCTTGCGCTGAAGTATGCGCAGACGCACCCGGACCGGGTGTTGTCGCTCGTGCTTAGGGGGGTCTTTCTCGGTACGGAAGACGAGATCAGGTGGGTCTATCAGACCGGGACGAGCCAGTTTTTTCCGGACCACTGGGAAGACTTTGTGCGGCCCATTCCGGAAGACGAGCGGGACGATCTCGTCGGGTCGTACGCGCAGCAGATGCAGGGCACCAACGAACTCAAGCGCATGGCGGCCGCCAAGGCCTGGTCGGCGTGGTCGGGGCACTGTGCAACGGTCCAGCCGCACCAACGCCTGATTCACCACTACTCTGATGCGCGTCGGGCGTTGTCGCGCTGTAAGGTTGGTACTCACTATCACGCCAACCGCTGCTTCCTCGAAGCGGATGAACTCCTGACCAACATGCCGACGATCCGTCATCTGCCGGCGACAATTGTCCACGGTCGCTTCGACATGGTGTGCCCCCTCGAGAACGCGTTTCGTCTGCACCGCGCATGGCCGGGGGCGCAACTCTTCATCGTCCGTGATGCCGGTCACTCGGCGACCGAACCGACCATCATCGACGCGCTGATTCGGGCGACGCGCGACATGGCGAGCCGCTTCGAAGAGCAGTTTGGCGTTTGATCGCATTCGCGTGGTGATCGACCGATGAAGGCGTTGATCCAGCGGGTCACCGAGGGCCGTGTTCGCGTCGAGGGCCAGGTCGTGGGCGAGATCGGTCGAGGCATTGTGCTGTTGCTCGGTGTCGACAAGGAGGACGACCGGGCGGTCGCGGACCGCCTGCTCGATCGGGTGCTGGGCTACCGGATATTCGGCGATGAGGTAGGGCACATGAATCTCTCGCTGACCGACGTCGGCGGCGAACTGCTCGTCGTCAGCCAGTTCACGCTGTCAGCCAACACCCGCAAGGGGACTCGACCGTCATTCTCGTCGGCCGCGCCGCCTGCCGCGGCGCGCGAACTGTACGAGTATTTCGTGGCAGGGGCTGCCAACCGCATGGGCCCGGTCGCAACCGGCGAGTTTGGCGCGGACATGCGCGTCGAGATCGTGAACGACGGGCCGGTGACCTTTCTGCTGGAAGTCTGACGGTTGCCTAGCTGGCGGACTCGACGTCCTGGTCTTCCTCATCGTCGCGGTCGGTGACAAAGCGGCCGAGGATCAACCCCAATTCGAACAGTACCCACATCGGAATCGCGAGCAGGACCTGCGAGATGATGTCGGGCGGTGTGAGCAACATGCCGAAGATGAAGCAGCCCACGATCACGTAGGGCCGCTTGGACTTGAGCGAGGCAATGTCCGTCGCGCCGCTCCAGAGCAGGACGAGGATTGCGATCGGAATCTCGAACGCCAATCCGAACGCAAAAAACAGCTTCAGCACGAAATCGAGATACCGATTGATGTCCGTCATGACCGTGACGTCAGCGGGGGCGGCCGCTGTCAGGAACGCGAAGGCCAGGGGAAACACGACGTAGAAGGCGAAAGCCATGCCTGCATAGAACAGAATGATGCTCGACACGAGCAGGGGCAGCGCGATGCGCTTCTCGTTCTTGTAGAGTCCGGGTGCGACGAATGACCAGACCTGGTGCATCACGTATGGCATCGAGATGAACAGTGCGAGCACCAGCGCGAGTTTGACCGGCGTGAAGAATGGCGACGCGACCTCCGTAGCAATCATGGTTGCGTCTTCGGTGAGGTGGGCGCGCATGGGTTCGGAGACGAATAGATAGAGCTCATCGGCGAAGTAGAACAACGGGATGAACACGATGAACACCGCGAGCAGCGCGTGGAGGATGCGCGAACGCAGCTCGACGAGATGTTCGACGAGGGGTTGGCCCTCATCGTTCGATGCGTCAACCGGCTCGGCTTTTGCAGGCACGGCGGGCTCTTTCGTGCTCACGGTCCTGACCCGGCCCTGGAGTCCTGCTCACCGGTCGTGCTTCCGCCGGAGGCGTTCGTTTCGTCCCTGACCTCACGCGCCTGGGTCGTATCCGGGTCCGACAGCGGCTGCGAGAGCGGATGCGTCACGTCGTGAATGGTGAGTTTGGTCTCCGCAATCGCCGAATCGATCTCCGATTTGGTGTCGCGCAGGCTCTCCATGATCGCTTCGTTATGGAGTTGCTGCCTGATTTCATCCGCGCCGATCTCGTTCTCGAATTCGTTGCGCAGATTCGTGAGGCTCCGGCGAAAGCGCCCCACCATGAGGGCAATCGTGCGGATCGTGCCGGGCAGTTTTTCAGGGCCGATGAAGATCAGCGCGATGACGCTGACGAGCAGCAGCTCCCAGAACCCGACGTCGAGCATGGCTAGTGGATCAGAGGGAGCGTGCGCGGTTGGCGGTCCACGCGACGCCGACTCCCGAACTGACGATGGCGCTCGGGTCTCCTCCGAGGGGCGGGGCACTCGTATGTGTACGCGAGATCGTAGTGCTTCATGAACTCACCGTGATTTCCGCCGGGCCCACCGGCGCTCCGTCGGATCAGGTCCTGGATTCGTTCTTGACGGCGTCCGCGGTGTCATCGGTGGCGGCTTGCATGTTCCCAGCCGGTTCCGGCGTGTCTGCCTCCAGCTTGGCGGGCTCTTCAGGGGCCATCGCGTTCTTGAAGCCTTTGATTGCGGTACCGAGGTCACCGCCGAGGTTCTTGAGCTTCTTGGTTCCGAACAGGAGCAGCACGATCACCAGAACGACGATCAGCTCTGTCATGCCAAATCCCATGATGCCTCCTTGGGTCCATGACCCTTGCTGTCCGGTCACCTGACCGAGCTTGAAATCTTAGCATACGCAGTCGCCGGGCCCGCCTTGTTTTACCTTGCGATAAAGCGCCACGTGGCGCTGACGGGCGCGCGGCAGATCTGCCATCCGCCTACGGGCGAAACAGCAGGTAAGCGCCCACGCCTCCTGCGACCGACGTCCCCAGGATCAGCTCACTGCCAATTGCGGGGCCAGCGACCGGCAGCCAGAGGACTGCAAGTGCGGTTGCGATGGCGACCCCGGCGAGGCCGGCGTTCCGGCGTTGGGACGCCTGCAGGCGCTCACCCAACGAGTCGAGCCGACGGATCTGTTCTTCGTGCCGGGCGCCGGCGGCGGTGAGTTCGGTGAGCGCGTTGTGCATGAGGCCGGGCAGCTCAGGCAGGCGCAGTAGCGCTTCCGGCGCGTTCGGAAACAGGCGCCGAAGGAGGATCGCACCGCCGCCGCGCGCGGCCATCCAGCGTTCCATGTAGGGCGCGGCCGTCTCCCACAGGTTCAGATCCGGGTCGATCTGGCGGCCGAGACCCTCGATGTTGAGGAGCGTCTTCTGCAGCAGGACGAGTTGCGGCTGGACTTCCATGTTGAAGCGCCGGGCGGTCTGGAACAGGCTGACGAGGACGCGGCCAAAGGAGATTTCCCGGATGGGCTTCTGAAACACCGGGTCGCAGACCGAACGGACGACTGATTCGAACTGCAGCACGTCGGTATCGGGTGGCACCCAGCCGCTCGCGACATGCAGGCGCGCCACTTCTGCATAGTCCCGGTTGAAGAACGCGAGCAGGTTGCGGGCGAGATAGTCCTTGTCGGCTTCCGTGAGCGAACCCATGATCGCGCAGTCGAGGCCGATGTAGCTCGGGTGCTCGGGATCGGTCGCGTCGATGAACACGTTGCCTGGATGCATGTCGGCATGGAAGTAGTTCTGATCGAAGACCTGGGTGAAGAAGATCTCGACCCCGGCGTTGGCCAACGCGCGCATGTTGACGCCGCGGGCGTTGAGTTCATCGATGTTGGATACCGGGATGCCGTAAATGCGTTCCGATACCATGACCCGGGTTCGCGTGAGGTCGAAATTGACCTCGGGGACGTACAGCATCCCCGTGCCCAGCCAGTTTTCCCGAAGCCGGTTGGCGTTACCGGCTTCGAGGTTCAGATTCAGTTCGTCCAGGATGACGCGCTCATAGTCCCGCACGACGTCGACTGGGTGCAGGCGACGGGCCTCGTTCGACCATCGCTCCAGCATGCTGGCGATCGAGTACATGAGCGCCGTGTCGCGTCGGATCAGTCGTTCGATGCCGGGGCGGATGACCTTGACGACCACCTCGCTGCCGTCGGGCATGACTGCCGGATGCACCTGTGCGACCGAAGCGGAGGCGAGCGGCGTCATCCCGAAGGACCGGAACAGCTCAGCGATCGGTGCGCCGAGTTCTTCTTCGATGATTGCCACGGACAGGTCCGGATCGAAAGGAGGGACGTTGTCAGTGAGTCGCTGAAGTTGCGCGACTGTCTCAGGTTCGAACAGGTCGCGGCGGGTTGCGAGGCTCTGGCCGAACTTGACGAACACGGGCCCAAGTTCTTCGAGCGCGAGACGCAGTGAAACGGCCGGCGTGTCGGCGGGCGTCGGCAAGATGCCCAGGCACACTTTCGCTGAGCGTACCCAGAGTNGACCTTCNGCCGGCAGCAGACGATCCAGACGCCGCCGCAGGACAATCCACAGGACGTGCATGGCGCGGAAGAAGCTCACGGTCAGGACTTCTGACCCACGTGGACTGCCGCGACGCCGTCGAGCAGGTCGTGATGTCGCACGCGCACGAAACCCGCATCGCGGAACATGGCTTCAAGCGTCTCCTGATCGGGATGCATGTCGATCGACTCGACCAGGTAGCGATAGCTGTCAGCGTCGTCCGCAACCCACTCGCCGAGTTTGGGCCAGGCGCGCTTGAACAGACTGTAGGCGTGTTGCACCGGCAGGTGGCGGGGTTTCGAGAATTCCAGGACCACGAGTTGGCCACGCGGTCGCAGGGTTCGCCAGATCGCGCGCAGCGCCTTGCTTTTGTCGGTGACGTTGCGCAGGCCGAAGGCCATCGTCACGCAGTGGAAGGTGTCATCGGCAAACGGCAGGCTTTCGGCATCCGCCTGCACGCAGTCAAGAACGAGCCCGCGATCGAGCATCCGGTCCCGGCCGGCTTCCAGCATCGATGCGTTGATGTCACTCATGATGACCTGCCCCCGGTCACCGACGGCGGGGGCGAGGCGGGCCGCCAGATCTCCCGTTCCGCTCGCAAGGTCCAGCACACGGTAGCCTTCCCTGACGGTCGCCATCTCTACCGTGATCTGCTTCATGATCCGGTGCGTCCCGAGGGACATCAGGTCGTTCATGAGGTCGTAGCGGTCCGTGACCGAGTTGAAGACCTCGGCGACCTTGCGGGCCTTCTCGGCTACGGGAATCCGGCTGAATCCAAAGTGGGTCGTGTCGTCGTCGCGCATGAGCTTCGCAAACGTGGGGTCGAGACTATTGTAAAGCGCACGGGGCGCTGGCGGCGATGTCGACGTGCACCCGACGCGCGGTCAGATTGCGCTCGTTGCGATGATCGACGGTGTACGCGACTTGCCTGCGGCCTCCAGTTCGTCCAGGTATTCCTGCCAGAGCCTCGCCTGCTCCGTCCCCAGGCGATAGAGGTACTCCCAGCTGAAAATGCCGGTGTCGTGTCCGTCCGAGAACACGATTCGCAGCGCATAGTTGCCCTGCGGGTTGAGTCCGTCGATCCGCACGTCGCGTTTGCCGACCTGCNGCTTGCGCTGGTCCGGGCTATGCCCCTGGACCTCCGCCGACGGGCTGTAGACCCGAAGGTACTCGGCTGGCAGGTCAAACTTCGAACTGTCCTCATAGACCAGTTCGAGGACACCCGAGCGTTTGTGCAGTTTGACTTCGGAAGGGACCATGGTCGCCCCTGGTGTGCAGATGGGTTACAGAATATACCGCGACAGGTCCTCGTCACTCGACAGTTCCGCGAGATGGGCATCCACGTAGGCNGCGTCGACCACGTGGGGCGCATCGCGGCCGGCGGTATCNCCCGCTTCGAAGCTGATGGATTCGAGCAGACGTTCCATGACTGTGTGCAGTCGCCGTGCGCCGATGTTTTCGGTCGACTCGTTGACCTGCCAGGCCACCTCCGCGATACGGGTCAGTCCGTCTTCGGTGAACTCGAGCGTCACGCCCTCNGTACCCAGCAGAGCCTGATATTGCTCCGTGATCGAGGCATCGGGCTCGGTAAGGATGCGGACGAAGTCGTCGACCGTCAGCGCGGCGAGTTCGACGCGGATGGGCAGTCGGCCCTGGAGTTCCGGTATGAGATCGGACGGCCGTGACAGGTGAAACGCCCCGGACGCGATGAAGAGAATGTGATCGGTGCGCACGAGACCGTACTTCGTCGTCACGGTGCAGCCTTCGATCAGCGGGAGCAGATCACGCTGGACGCCTTCACGCGACACGTCGGCGCCGCTCGTTTCCGTGCGTTTGGCCACCTTGTCGAGNTCGTCNAGGAAAACGATGCCGGTCTCTTCGACGGCGGTGATCGCGCGTGACTTGAGATCGTCTTCGTTGATGAGGCGCGTCGCCTCCTCGTCAATGAGTTGCTTCAGGGCATCCCTGACCTTCAGCTTGCGCGTCTTCTTCTTGTNGGNNGACAGGTTCGAGAACATGTTCTGGACCTGGCTCGTCAACTCTTCCATGCCCGGTGGGGCCATGATCTCGACGCCCACTCCGCCGACGAACACCTCGACGTCGATCTCCTTGTCGTCGAGCTGACCTTCGCGCAGCTTCTTGCGGAAGATCTGCCGGGTTGAGCTGTCCCGGTCCGCCTCCTGGCCCCGGGCAGGCGGGAGCAGCGCGTCGAGAACCCGTTCCTCGGCGGCGTCCTCGGCCCGCGGTCCGACCTGGCGTGCCTGCTCCTCGCGGAGCAGGTTCGCGGCGGCCTCGACCAGATCGCGGACGATGGATTCGACGTCCCGGCCGACATAGCCGACCTCTGTGAATTTCGTCGCTTCGATCTTGATGAATGGCGCGCCCGCGAGACGCGCAAGGCGGCGCGCGATTTCGGTTTTGCCCACGCCGGTGGGTCCAATCATCAGGATGTTCTTCGGCGAGATCTCAGCCATCAGCTCAGGGTCGAGCTGCATGCGCCGCCAGCGGTTGCGCAGCGCGATGGCGACAGCTCGTTTCGCTTCCGCCTGGCCAATGATGTGTTTGTCCAGCTCGAGGACAATTTCGCGGGGCGTCATGTTCACGTCGCGGGGATCTCTTCGATTGTGCGGTTCTGGTTGGTATAGATGCAGACGTCCGCGGTAATCTCGAGGGACTTCTCGACGATGTCCCGTGCGGAGAGCGCGGTGTTCGCGAGCAGCGCGCGGGCGGCTGACTGGGCAAACGGACCGCCGGAGCCGATTGCCATGATGCCGTCTTCGGGTTCAATGACGTCGCCATTGCCCGAGATGACCAGAGAGGCCTTGTCGTCGGCGACGGCAAGGAGTGCTTCCAGTCGGCGCAGCGCGCGATCGGAGCGCCAGTCTTTGGCCAACTCCACGGCGGCGCGGGTCAGATGCCCCTGGTGCTTTTCGAGTTGCGCCTCGAAGCGCTCGAACAGCGTGAACGCGTCTGCGGTGCCGCCGGCAAACCCTGCGATGACCTGGTCCTTGTAGAGCCTGCGCACCTTGCGCGCGTTGCCCTTCATCACGGTGTTACCCATGGTGACCTGACCGTCGCCGCCAATGACGACAGTTCCCTCGCGGCGCACCGACAGGATGGTCGTGCCCTCGTACTGTTCCATCTTCCAACCTGCCTTCCTCGACGCGGCTTGCCGTCCTGACGGACCAGGAAATGACCTGTGTACCCTGTCGTCGGACACGGGAGAACTGGGGGCGCGCGAGGCCGATTTCAAGGACTTGCATCAGCGCTCGACGCGAACCCGAATCGACGCGATGTTCGCGTCATCCAGTCTGTCCTGGATGCGGGACACCTCGATTTCACTGTCGATGGGGCCGAGCATCACGCGATGGTAGGTTTTCCCGCGGATGGGAGTCGGGCGTGACGTGACCTCGTAACCGTCCAGGATGAGGCGCGCGCGCAGTGCATCGGCGTCTGCGGGGTCGCGGAACGAACCCACCTGAAGCAGCCAGCCAACGTCTTCCACCACCTGCTTTTTCCCGTCGGAAAGGTATTCCTCCACCACCGGGACCTCGGACTTCGGAAACATCTCGTAGAAGTCCAGATCGAGGCTTGTGGTGGTTGTGGTCGTGGGCTCGGGCTGATCGTCCGCGGGCGCGATCGTCAGTTCCGGCGCGTCCGGATCAGCCGGGACAGTCATGAGCAGCCAAAGGAGAAACGCCGCGAACAGACCAGCGAGGAAACCCGCGCCAAACCACGCGCCCGCGGATGTGGTCGGCTTCGCCTTCGGACGGCGCGATGACATCGGCTTGGCGAAGTCCTGGGGCATCGATTCGGCTCATACTCTGCACGCGCTCGCCGTCGCGGCGAACGTTCCCGTTCATTCTACGGTCGGCTTCGGTGAAGCGCACGTGTGCGGCATCACGACAGGTCGAGCGGGTCCACATCTGCCGACCAGCGGACCCGGCGGGCGAGTCGTGAGTCGCTGCAGGCCTCGATCGCCCGCGCGAGCGTTGCGGCGAGTTGCGATCGGTTTGCGTCCACCAGGAGCAGTTGTGCACGGAAGCGGCCCTGGCGGCGTTCCATGGGGGACGGTACCGGCCCCCAGACCTCTGTGCGGGTGCCGCCCAGGGAACGCCGCACGTCGGAAAGAAACTGCATCGGCATGGGCTGCTGCTGCGATTCCGCGCGCAACAGGGCCGCGTGGGTGGTGGGTGGCAGGCCGGCAACGCGGCGGCCTTCGAGAATCTGGTCTGCGAAGCCCAGGTAGTCGTGGTTGCTCAGGGGTGTCAGTGCGGGATGGTCTGGCACGTGGGTTTGCATGATGACCGTCCCCGGTTTCTCCGCGCGACCGGCGCGCCCGGCGACCTGTACGATGAGTTGGCCCATGCGTTCCATGGCCTTGAAGTCGGCGCTGAAAAAGCCGGAGTCGGCGTCCACGATCGCGACCAGTGTCACGTTCGGAAAGTGATGGCCCTTCGCCAGGAGTTGGGTCCCGACGAGGATGGCCGGGCCCGCCTCCCCGATCTCCTCCAGGTGTGCTTCGAGGGCCCGTTTGCCTCGGGTGGTGTCGCGATCGACCCGGATCAGGCGCGCGTCGGGGAAAGCGCCCTGCAGCCCGCTTTCAATACGCTCGGTCCCCGCGCCGAGCGGTGCTAGGGCCTCTGATTCGCATTGTGGACACGTCTGCGGCACCTGGCGAGAGGTTCCGCAGTGATGGCAGAGCAGTGCGTCGCGCTGCCGGTGATAGGTCATTCGGGCATCACATCTCGGGCAGTCTGCCAGCCAGCCGCAGGCGCGGCACAGCAAGGCCTCGGCGAACCCCCTGCGGTTCAGGAACACGAGGACCTGCTCGTCGCGGTGGAGGTGCCGCTGCATGGCTTCGATCAGCGGCGCAGAGAAGCCGTCGACAAGGCGCTGCTGACGGACGTCGATCAGGTGGACGGGCGGCAGGTCCGCGCCTCCCGCGCGGGATTCCAGGCGTGAGAACGAGTATTTCCCGCTGCGGGCGTTGGCGTACGTTTCAAGGGCGGGCGTCGCGGTCCCCAGAATGACCGGAATGCGGGCACGGGCGCCGCGCATGACGGCGAGATCGCGTGCCGAGTAACGAAAGCCGTCCATCTGTTTGTAGGACGCATCGTGTTCTTCGTCCACGACGATCAGTCCGAGATCGCGGAAGCGCGTGAACACGGCCGATCGTGTGCCGATGACCACCGCCGCGGCACCTGCGGCGGCAGCGCGCCACGCGGCGAGTCGCTCGCTGTCGGTCAGACCCGAATGCAGCACCTCGATCGGCACATCGAACCGCGCGGAGAAGTGTCTGATGGTCTGCGGGGTCAAGCCAATCTCCGGGACGAGCACCAGCGCCTGGCGTCCCTGCTCCAGGACGGACTCGAGCGCCCTCAGGTAGACCTCGGTCTTGCCGCTGCCGGTGATCCCGTAAAGAAGGTGGGTGCCCGGTGTCGTCACCTGGCTGAGCGCGGCCTGCTGCTCCTTGCCAAGTACCGGAACGGCACCCGCCCGGACTCCGGAGGAACCTGGCGACCAGACCGCGCCGAGCTCTGCCCGCGTCTCCAGTCGCACGAGCCCTTTCCTGACCAAGGCCGAGAGCGTGGCAGCTTCGTAGCCGAGTGCCCGCAGTTGCCTGCGGGTCGCGCCGCCTGCATGACGCTCGACCTCCGCCAGCAGTTCCGCTTGCTTCGGGGCACGTGTGAGTTTGGCCTCGTCTGCTGTGCGAAGCACCACTTCGACTTCCGCGGTTGCGGGCGCACCTTTTCTCAGCAGCGCCGGCAGCGCGGTGGCGATCACCTCGCCGATCGGGTGTTGGTAGTAGCGTGCGGCCCGCTCCAGCAGACTCAGGGTCTCGGGATCGAGGACCGGCTCGGCGTCGATTGCGGCAGCGATGGGTTTGAGCCGGTCGACGGTCACACCGGACGGGCCCCCGCTCGCAATCACAACCCCGACCCGTCGGGTGCGTCCAAAGGGTGCAAGGACCCGCACTCCGGGTGCAGGGGGTGTGCCTTCGGGAAGCGGCAGGTAGTCGAACGTCTGATGCAACGGCACGGGCATCGCGACCGTGATGCACGGGCGATTGTCATTGCGATGATTCGTCACTTTCGTATAAGATTCGCGGCTCTTTGCGGCAGGCCAACTGCAGCCGGGGCGCGCATTCAGCACGCCGGGCCCGCGAGAGGGTCACGTTCCGACGGAATTGAGAAGCATGAAAGCAGATATCCATCCCAAGTACGAGGAGATCACGGCGACGTGCAGCTGCGGCAACGTCATCAAGACGCGCTCGACCGTGTGTGACGACATCCACCTCGAAGTGTGTTCGAAGTGCCATCCGTTCTACACGGGCAAGCAGAAGATGATCGACTCGGCAGGCCGCATCGACCGCTTCAACAAGCGATTCGGCAACCGCGGCCGCCGCTGACACACCGCACACAAGACCTCTTCATCTCCAGGCGGACCCGGAGCGGTTCCGGCACCGGGTAGCACTATGGCATCTGATCCCCAGAAGGACGTCGACCTCCGAGAGGCGGCGCTCCGTTACCACGAGTTTCCTACGCCGGGCAAAATCGAGGTCAGTCTGACGACGCCTGCCGATACGGCCTGGGATCTGTCTTTGGCGTATTCGCCGGGAGTAGGCGAGCCGGTCGTGGAGATTGATGCCGATCCGGCCAACGCGTATCGCTACACGGCGAAAGGGAACCTGGTCGCCGTGATTTCGAACGGCACTGCGATCCTCGGGCTGGGTGACCGCGGCGCGCTTGCGAGCAAGCCGGTGATGGAAGGCAAAGGTCTGCTGTTCAAGCGCTTCGCAGGCATCGACGTGTTCGACATCGAAGTCGACACGAAAGACGTCGATGAGTTTGTCGAAACCGTTGCCCGCATTGCTCCGACGTTCGGTGGTATCAACCTCGAAGACATTGCGGCCCCGTCCTGTTTCGAGATCGAATGCCGTCTCTCCGAGATGCTGGACATTCCGGTGTTTCACGACGACCAGCACGGCACGGCCATCGTCCAGTCGGCCGGACTCCTGAACGCGCTCGAGCTTCAGGGCAAGAAGCTGGAGGATGCCAAGGTTGTCTGTCTCGGCGCGGGTGCCGCGGCGATTTCCGGCGGCGAACTGCTGATCGAGCTGGGCATGCCCCGCGAGAACCTGGTGATGCTGGACTCCAAAGGCGTCATCCATACCGGCCGCGACGACCTGAACGAATACAAGCAGCGGTTTGCGATCGATACCAACGCGCGCACGCTCGACGATGCGTGTCTCGATGCAGACATCTTCATCGGACTCTCCGGTGCCAACCTGCTGTCATCCGACGCGCTGGCGTCAATGGCCCCGAAGCCGGTGGTCTTCGCCATGGCCAATCCCGATCCGGAGATCGATCCCCGGATCGTGCCCGGAGTCCGGGACGACGTCATCATGGCGACCGGGCGTTCCGATTACCCGAATCAGGTCAATAACGTTCTGTGCTTCCCCTTCATCTTTCGCGGCGCGCTCGATGCGCGGGCGAAGGACATCAACATGCCGATGAAGATGGCATGTGTACACGCACTGCAGGAGCTCGCCAAGGAGCCTGTCCCGGGCGAAGTCCTGAAAGCGTACGGTGCCGATCACATGGAGTTTGGTGCAGACTACATCCTGCCCAAGCCGGTCGATCCCCGTCTCCGCGACGCGGTCGCACCCAAGGTTATCGAAGCGGCTCGCGCGAGCGGCGTTGCGGACGAGTAACCGGCGCGAGCCTCAGAAAATCTGCTGGACCGCCTCGGCGGCTTCGCTGTCCTGACGCCGCGCCGCCACTGCGGAGACTTTCGGTGCCCGCTTGGCGCGGAACACTTCGAACACAGCGTCCGGATCGTCCGCGGTTGTCGCGAGGCCCGTCTCGCGGTTGATACGCACGCGTACGAGTCCGGCCGGGAGCGTCTCCCAGACATAGCTCTCATCCTCTGGCAGCGCGCCCTGCATGTAGGCGGTCCACGCCTCGAGCGGTGTCGTCGAGCCCCATTCGCGTTTACCAACCGGGGAGTTGTCGTCGAAGCCCACCCAGACGCTCGTGACCAGGTCGGCGTTGTAGCCGGTGAACCAGGTGTCCGCGTCGTTGGTGGTACCCGTCTTGCCGCGCAGGTCCTCCCGCTTCAACGCAGTGTAGGCGTTGCGGCCGGTGCCGCGGCGCACGACGTCGGCCAGCACACTGTCCATGATGTAGGCGACCTCGTCACTCATGACAGCGGGAGCGTGAGGGGCCTCGCCGGGGCCGGGCGGATCGCAGTCCCGGCACGCGACCGCTGGTTTCGCGACCAGGTCCAGATCTCCCTCGAGCGTGCGTACCGACTCGATGAAATGGGGCTCGACGCGGAACCCCCCGTTGGCGAACGCGGCGTAGCCGGTCGCCACCTCGAGAGGCGTCAGGGCGATCGTGCCACCGCCGAAGGCAAGCTGCACATCGCGTGGGAAGGTGGACGTGTCGAAGCCGAATCCGCGCACGAAGTCGATGACGTTGTCGGGACCGAAGTTCAGCACGACCCGCAGTGAGACGAGGTTGATCGACCGGGTCAACGCCTCGCGCAGGCGGATGTTGCCGCGAAACGTCTCGCCGGAGTTCTTGGGACGGTACACCTCTTCGAGTCCGCCGCCCGGCAGGACCACGGGACGATCGTTGAAGATCGAGCTCGCCGTCAGATCACCACGTTCCAGCGCTCCGGCGTAGAAGAACGGCTTGAACGAAGAGCCGGGCTGACGGCGCGCCTGGGTCGCATGGTTATATTGCTGCGCCCTGAAATCGAAGCCGCCGGCAAGGGCCCGAATCGCGCCGTTGCGTGGGTCGAGCGACACGAGTGCACCCTGGATGGTCGGCGCCTGCGAGAGACCCCAGCCGTCGGCGCGGGGTTCCAGCAGGATCAGATCGCCGAGGCTGACGACGTCCTCGGGCGACGTTGGGGCGACGCCACGTCGGTCGGCGTCGCGAAACTCGCGCGCCCAGCGCATCGTGTCGAGGCCAATGCGGACAACGACCCGTTCGGCATCCTCCGCGTTGCTGGCCGGGTCGGGCTGGATCAGAACGTCGATCCCTTCTTCGTCGAGAGCCATGACGATGCCCGGCACCAGACCGCCAGGGCGCGCCGCGTTGGCGAGCGTTCGTACCCAGTTGGTCGGATAGCCGTGTTCGGGCGCCGACAGGTATTCGAATGTGCCCGACAGCTCGCGGTAGACCGGGCCCCGCCATCCGTGGCGTTTGTCGTAAGCCAGCAGGCTCTGGTGCAGGGCACGTTCGGCGAGCGCCTGCCGACCGGAGTCGACGGTCGTCGTGACGGTCAGTCCCTGCGAGTAGGCATCCGCGCCAAACTCGTCGAGCACGTGGCGGCGGACCATTTCGGCGAGGTAAAGCGCCGGCAGTTCGATGGGTCTCGAATGCACGCGGGCCGTGATGGGTGCGGCAACGGCCTCGTCGTAACCGGGTTGATCGATCGTGCCCTGCTCGAGCATCCGCCGGAGCACCAGGTTGCGGCGTTTCACCGCGGCGCGCGGGCCGTTGATGGGATTGCGAGCCTCCGGCCGCTTGATGACTCCTGCGAGCATCGCTGTCTCGGCCACGGTGAGCTCATCGACGTTGCGCCCGTAGTACGTGCGCGCGGCCGCCTGTACGCCGTAGGCGTGTTTGCCGAAGCCGACAACGTTCAGGTAGAGGCTGAGGATTTCCTCCTTCGCTAGTTCGCGCTCGAGTTTGATCGCCAGCAGGATCTCTTTGAACTTGCGGATGAAGAGTTGCTCCTTCGAGCCGGAGATGTTCTTCACGAGTTGCATCGTGATCGTGCTCGCCCCGCCGCCGCTGATCGCACCGCGGTTGCGCACGAGTTGCCATGTGGCGTTGATGAGCGTGATCGGGTCGACGCCGCTGTGCTCGAAGAAGCGTTTATCCTCGGTGTTGAGCAGGGCCTGTACGAACAATGGCGGGATCTCGTCATACGTGACCGGGATGAGTCGCTCACCAAACTCCTGGATCAGCTTGCCGTCATTCGAATAGATCCGCATGGGCGCCTTGATGCGCACGTCGGTGAGGCTTGCAACCGGTGGCACCTGCGGATTGAGGTACAGGTAGCCGGCGGACAGGCCGGCGCCCACGAGGGATACGCCGGCGAGGACACACCAGAGGAAGGCGGCCGCAATACGCGTCACAACGATGCCTGCGGCGCTGTGGTTGCCATGGATCAGTTCGGTTTCGGTGGATGCTGGTCGGCCCATTATAAGGGCCCTGTTCCGGGGGAGGCGCGCTCGTCATGCGCGGAGCCGGCTTTGCGGGACCAGTCACCGACGTGCGGCGGTCGGGGCATCCGCGCTTTGGGCCCGCGACCAGCGGTCCGATTCAGGGTTGATGCAGGCGGCAAAACGTTATAATCAGCCCCCCCCTCCAAAGTGAGCGTGAGCTTCCAAAAATTTCCACGAAATGAAGCCTTTAGCGCAGGTTCCTCAATTAAATTGTTTGCGCTAACCTTGAAGGTGTTATTTGATGTATCTCCGCACGTACCGACACGTAAGTGGCCGTGCTGAATAGGAAAATGTGATGTTTGGGTTTTTGAACAAGGGCTCCAACGCGATGTTGGGCCTGGATATCAGCTCAACTTCCGTGAAGCTGCTCGAACTGAGCAGGTCTTCGGGCAAGTATCGCGTGGAGAGTTACGGTGTCGAACCTCTGCCCGAGAACGCTGTGGTGGAGAAGAACATCAACTACGTCGAAGGCGTCGGTGAGGCGATCGGGCGTCTGGTCTCCCGGTCGAAGACGAAGGTCAAGAACTGCGCCGTCGCGCTCGCGGGCTCCGCGGTCATTACCAAGACCATCGAGATGCCTGCGAATCTGTCCGAAGATCAGGCACTGGACATCATCATGCGCACACGGGGCCTCGACAAGCGCCTCGTGGGGAACGTGCTGATGGTGGCACCCGCGTTCGAGATCGCGGCCAGGGAAAAGCTGCAACTCGAGAGTCATCAACAGATTTCGGAACTGGCGTCGCTGCGTACGGAATTCATCGAAGTGCGGTACGCAAACGCGACCGAGATCTTCAAACTGTTCGAAGGCAGTGGTGAAGTTGAAGGCGTCCTGGCCGGCCGCGGCAGTGTCAGCGTCGACGAGCGGACGAACTCGATCATCCTCACGGAGACCGCCGAGAAGATCAACGAGTTCCGCGCGGTTCTGGAGCGTCTTGACGTACCGGTTCGGCAGGTCCTGATCGAAGCGCGCATCGTACGTGCAGAAACCACCGTCAGCGAAGCGCTCGGTGTGCGCTGGGGTGGCTCAGGCTTCGGGCAGTACGAGCAGGGTGGAATCGGGACCCAGGCGGCAGGTTCGCTGACGACGATCAACGAAATCCGCGAAGGCCTGGCCGGCGGTGCGACCACCATGGGTGGCATCACGACAACCTCGCCTGACAACCTGGTTGTCGATCTCCCGGCGGCGGGCAATGCACCCAGTTTTGCGTTTGGCTTAGTGTCCGACAAGTATTTGCTTGACCTCGAACTCTCTGCGCTGTCGTCCAAAGGTCGCACGGAAGACATCTTCCGACCCAAGGTGATCACGAGCGACAAGCAGCGTGCGTCGATCACGCAGGGCACCCAGATACCGTATCAGCAGGCAACGAGCAGCGGCGCGACCGCGGTTCANTTCCAGTCNGCNACNCTGTCGCTCNNNGTGACNCCGCTNATCACNCCGGACNATCGGGTNCTGATGGANCTCCAGGTCAACAACGACAGCCCGGGTCCGGCCACCAACGGTGTGCCGTCGATATCCACCCAGGCGGTCGAGACCAAACTGCTCGTGAACGACGGAGACACCGTGGTGCTGGGCGGTATCTTCACGAGCAAGGACACCGCAGGCAGCGCCGGCACGCCGTTCCTCTCGGAACTGCNCGTGGTCGGTGGCCTGTTCCGCCAGCGTGATGAACTGCAGACCAAGAGTGAGCTGCTGATCTTCATCACACCGCGGATCCTCAAAGACTCCATTACGTCGAGATAACGGGTCGCGTCGGTGCGCTGATGGCGGAAGACGAAACCTCGGGCGAGGCAACGCCCGACGACAGACCGCAACGGACGACCGACGCCGCGTCTCTCAACGTCTACCTGGTCGGCCCGATGGGGGTTGGCAAGACGACCATCGGCCGGATGCTCGCCGCTGACCTGCGCCTCGAGTTCATCGACTCCGACGTGGAAATCGAAGCACGCACCGGTGCGGACATTCCCTGGATATTCGACGTCGAGGGTGAGTCNGGTTTCCGCAAGCGCGAAATCGAGGTCATCGATGACCTGACGCAGTTGTCAGGTGTGCTCATCGCAACCGGCGGCGGTGCCGTGCTGGCCGACGTCAACCGTGAGCGCCTCGCCTCGCGCGGCGTTGTAGTCTACCTCGAGACGACGGTCGACATGCAGCTGAAACGCACGAAACGCGACCGCAAACGTCCGCTGCTGCGCAGCGACCTGCCGGTTGCGGAGCAGCGCAAGGTCCTGGAGAACATGAAGCGCCAGCGCGACCCGTTATACGCAGAGGTTGCGCACCTCTCTGTATTCGTTGGCGAGATCAATGGGCGCAAGCTCGTCAACCTCATCAAACAGAGACTCGTGCAGGGCGGGTGGTTGGCCGCAGACGAACAGGGGACAGAACAATGAAGGAAGATGTATTTCTTGATGTAGGTGANACCGGCTACCACATCCTCATTGGCCCTNGACAGCTTCGCTCAGGGCAACTTGCCCAGTGGGTCGGCGCGCAACAGGCGATGATCATCACCACGCGTTCGATTGCGCCGCACTANCTCGATCTGGCGAAAGCGGCGCTCGATGGCGTGNGCCAGGTGGATGCGCTTGTGCTCCCCGACGGGGAGGAGGTCAAGACGCTGGACACGATCAACCAGATCATCACGGNGTTGCTCGAGCGGGGCCACAAGCGCTCCACCACACTTGTTGCTCTTGGCGGCGGCGTGGTTGGTGACATGACAGGGTTTGCAGCGGCTTGTTTCCAGCGTGGGGTGGCGTTTGTACAGATCCCAACTACACTTTTGGCACAGGTGGATTCTTCGGTTGGCGGCAAGACGGGCGTCAATCACCCCCTCGGAAAGAACATGATCGGGGCGTTTCACCAACCAGCGGGTGTCCTGATCGATACGGATACCCTCGGGTCGCTCCCCCGGCGCGAACTGTCGGCGGGAATGGCAGAGGTGATCAAACACGGCATGTTGGCGGATGCCGACCTGTTTGGCTGGCTCGAAGAATCGATGGACGCGCTGCTGCGGCTGGAGGCCGATGCGCTGGTTTACGCGATCAGACGCAACGTCGAAATCAANGCCGCGGTCGTGGCGCAGGACGAAAAGGAGGCTGGCCTGCGTGCAATTCTCAACCTTGGACACACGTTCGGTCACGCGATCGAAACTGCGCTCGGCTACGGCCGGTGGGTCCACGGCGAAGCAGTTGGTGCTGGCCTCGTCATGGCAGCGGACCTGTCCAGGCGCCTTGGCCGCATCCCGGTCGAAGATGCCCGCCGCGTCAAACGACTCGTGGACGTTGCGGGTCTCCCAACCTGCCCGCCGGAGAGCCTCTCCGCTGAAGCGATGCGTGATCTCATGGCGCGGGACAAGAAGGCGACNGCAGACGGGCTGAGGTTCATCTTGTTGCGCGAGTTGGGCCATGCCGAAGTTGTGGACGACGTCCCCGAGGACCTNTTGAACGAGACGTTGCAGGCGGGCNAGGCGCTGTGCGGTTGACCCTGCTGCACGCGGTCTGAGGAAACAACGAATGCGCGTTGGAGGGAACCAATGAACGCACCCGTCAGGATTCCGGAGACAGCCATGTGGGCGGTTGATTCGATGGGTGGAGCGCTGCTCGATCGATTGGTCTACCTCGCCCGGTTCGGGCCTCCGGGTATTGTCGTCGCGGGGTCCTCGGCAGCGGGGCGCGCCGACCTCTGCGGGGAACTCGCCCGCCGGCTCGGGTCGGACGCGTGCCGCGTCCGCAACGACAACATGCCTGCCGGTGCCGGGATCGTGCTGGTGCAGGAGGCTGGATCACTGTCCGATGTGGTGCNGGCGGGNTTTCGTGCTTCAGGCGCCCGGCTGGTGCTGTTTGGCAGTCCCGAACTTGCCGCGCGGTGTCCGGAAGCGCACGTGGAGCACATCCCGAATCTCGATCAGGCCAATGCCCGGAGTGCGCTGCGGCGTTGGTCTCCCGGNAAGGCTGTGTCGGATGAGGCAGTCGAGCGGACATTGCGGGCAACGGGCNGCAGCCAGCCAGAAACCGCACAGGCCCTCGCCGCGGTCCTGGCGGGCAAGGACCAGGACGTGCGCCCCCGAATTGGTCTGCCCGGTGCCCACATGGCCGCCCTTGTCGCAGTCGCGGGCCTTATTGCCGCGGCCTTNCTGATGATGCCTGGACTGATCGAACGCAATGCAACCAAAGCGTTCCCCCTTAATCTTCCCATCCCGACCCGGCATGCCGCGCCGGAGTCCACCGTGCCCCCCCGACGACCCACGCTGAACCTGTGCCTGCCACCTCTGCGCCTGCTGACGTTGCGCCGTCGCTGCAGGTCGCCGCGCCTGTCGAGGACCTGGAGGCTGCGTCCGTGGAACAGGTCGCGTCGCCGGCCGTAACAGACCCGCCGCGCCCGGACGTCTCGATCAGGACCGCGAGATTGCCTGTGTCCGCGCCAATCGCTCCCGAGCC
The DNA here is from genome assembly GCA_002728675.1 of Gammaproteobacteria bacterium. Lineage (GTDB taxonomy): Bacteria > Pseudomonadota > Gammaproteobacteria > Pseudomonadales > Azotimanducaceae. The sequence continues at coordinate 21,997 of PBVL01000083.1, read as the reverse complement.
GCAGTCGCCGGGTGTGACATTCATCGAGCCCCTTTTCAGGGCGAGAACATCGACGAGGTTGACTTCAGCCTTGCTGGACCGGGAGAAGTTCTGTTCCGAGCGGATCGAATGGTACGGGAAAATGACGGTGATCCGGTCCCCGCCGGTCAGGCGTTCAGGATTGGCCTTGCGGACAACGATGTACCGCTCGGCGTTGGTGAAAGCGCACTGTTGATCTGGGGTGGTACGGGACAAACCGACTCGAGCGCCGAGATCTTCGTCGATGCCTCTGACATCTTCGGCGGATTCCTCCCGCACGACATGACCATCGGAATTACCAGGGGCACGGACGGCTGTCTGGTCACGAATAATCCCGGCGGGGCGGTTGTCTTCACGAACCGTCGCGGATTCACCACTGTCCGAGTTGGCCTGGACAACCCGGCGAATACGCCGCCGTCTGGCGCGCTTCTGACGGCGAGCACAGGTTCGACAGTCGCAGGAGAGCAGTCCTCGATCCCGGCAGATCTTCTGCTGGCACTAAGGCGGCGAGGGCGGCCAGAACAAGAGGACGGAGCCTGGGAACGCAACAAGGACATGACTGCTGCACCCTCGCGGGGTGCGGCAGTCTGGTCTTTGCTGGAATTCACTATGACAGTTCGACGCGCTTCAGCGTCCGGTCATACCGCCCCGCTCCGAGAGCCGGACGCGGGCTACAGCAGGCTGGTCCGCCCCATCAGGTCGCGGTCGATCTCCCGGGCCGCTTCCCGACCTTCGTTGATCGCGCGCACGACGAGCGACTGACCGCTGCGGCAGTCACCGGCAGCGTACACGCCTGCCTGCGTGGTGCGGTAGGTCTGGCGGTCAGCAAGATAGTTGCTGCGCTGGTCGTATTCGATGCCGAGAGGCTCGCTCACGTAGTTTTCGGGACCAAGATAGCCCATCGCCAGCAGCACGAGTTCCGCGGGCCATGTCTTGGTCGTGCCCTCGACTTCCTGCATCTGGTTGTCCACATTGACCGTCATGACACCCGTCAGGTTGCCGTCCGCGTCACGCAGAAATTCCTTCGCCGAGATCTGGTACTCGCGCGGGTCGTCGCCGAACTTCGCGGCGGCTTCCTCGTGGCCGTAGTCGACCCGGTACACCCGCGGCCACATCGGCCAGGGGTTGTTCGGCGTCCGCTCGGGGGGCGCCATCGGCATGATTTCGAAGTTGACGAGCGACTTGCAGCCGTGGCGAAGGGACGTCCCGACGCAGTCGGTTCCTGTGTCCCCACCACCGATCACGATCACGTTCTTGCCTTCGGCTGAGAGGTAGGCACCGTCGGCGTGCTTCGAATCGAGCAGGCTCTTGGTATTCGGTCGCAGGAAGTCCATTGCAAAGTGGACGCCGTCACCCTCGCGCCCGGTGATCGGCAGATCGCGGGGGTTTGTCGCGCCGGTTGTCAGCAGCACCGCATCGTTGTCCCGTGCGAGATCCTCGATGCTCATGTCGTTGCCGACGTCGACCCCCGTTCTGAAGGTCACTCCTTCCTCAGCAAGCAGGTCGACCCGACGCTGGACGATGCCCTTGTCCAGCTTCATGTTCGGGATGCCGTACATCAGGAGTCCGCCGACACGATCGGCGCGCTCATAGACCGTGACTGTGTGACCAGCTTTGTTGAGCTGGGCAGCAGAGGCGAGCCCAGCTGGCCCCGAACCGACAACAACAACCGATTTACCTGTCCGACGCTGGGGCGGCTCGGGCACGATCCAGCCTTCTTCGAAGCCTTTGTCGACGATCGCGCATTCGATGTTCTTGATGGTTACCGGTGGGCTTGTGATGCCCAACACGCAGGCGCCTTCGCAGGGAGCCGGGCAGACACGCCCCGTGAATTCGGGGAAGTTGTTGGTCTTGTGCAGACGATCGAGCGCGTCGCGCCAGCGCCCCCGATAGACGAGGTCGTTCCACTCCGGGATGAGGTTGTAAACGGGGCAGCCGGTATCCGGCGGCGCGCTGACAGACGACTGACAGAACGGGACGCCGCAATCCATACAGCGGGCACCCTGCTGCTGCAGCCGGTCGTCGTCGCGGTCGGTGTAGATCTCTTCGAAGTCGAGGACCCGCACCAGCGGCTCGCGATAAGGCGCAGCCTTCCGCTCGTATTCCTTGAATCCGGTCGTTTTACCCATGTTTTGCTTAGCTTGTGGCTTAGATTCCAGTTGGCCGGTCAGGCGGCTGCAAGTTCCATCAGAACGCGCTTGTAGTCATTCGGCATGACTTTGAGGAAACGACCAAGCTGATTGTCGAAGTCATTGAGAATGGTGTCCGCGACGGTCGAACCCGTGTACTGGCGGTGATTCTCGATGAGGCGTCTCAGCTCGGCTATGTCGTCTGCAGCCTCAATCGACTCCAGCTCGAACGTTCCCGCGTTGCACCTGGACGCAAAACTGCCGTCCCGGTCCCACACGTAGGCAATGCCGCCGCTCATTCCCGCGCCGAAGTTGCGCCCGGTCTCGCCGAGGATGACGGCGCGACCGCCCGTCATGTACTCGCAGCCGTGATCGCCAATCCCTTCGACAACCGCGGTTGCGCCACTGTTGCGCACGCAAAAACGCTCGGCGGCGATCCCACGGAAATACGCTTCGCCCGAGGTTGCGCCATACAGTGCGACGTTGCCGATCAGGATGTTCTCTTCGGCCCTGAACGAGCTGACTGCCGGCGGATAGATGATCAGTTTGCCGCCGGAGAGCCCTTTGCCGACGTAGTCGTTCGCGTCGCCTTCGACTTCGATCGTCACGCCTTTGGCCAGCCAAGCGCCAATGCTCTGACCGGCAGAGCCGGTGAGCTTGATGTTGACCGTGTCTTCGGGCAGCAGGTCGGCGCCGTGTACCTTCGCGATTTCGTTCGACAGCATGGTGCCTACGACGCGGTTGGTGTTGGCGACCGGCAGCTCGATAGAGACCTTCTCGCCGCGGTTGATTGCGGGTTCGGCCTGTTTGATCAGCTCCTGATCCAGCGCCAGTTCGAGACCGTGATCCTGGCCGATGGTCTGATGGACTTCGGTGTTGGGATACACCGCCTTTGCCGGCGTCAGGAGTGCGGTCAGGTCGAGTCCGTCGCTCTTCCAGTGCGAGATTGCGCGGTTTGTCTCGAGGACGTCCGCGCGTCCGACCATGTCCGTCAGCTTCCTGAACCCGAGTTGGGCCATGATCTGCCGTAGTTCCTTGGCCACCATGAAGAAGTAGTTGACGACGTGATCAGGGCTGCCGCTGAACTTCTCGCGAAGCTCCGGGTCCTGGGTCGCGATGCCGACGGGACAGGTATTCAGGTGGCACTTGCGCATCATGATGCAACCAAGGGTCACGAGCGGTGCGGTTGCAAAACCAAACTCCTCGGCGCCCAGCAGCGCGGCCATGGCAACGTCCCGACCGGTCTTGAGCTGGCCGTCGGTCTGCAGCACGACGCGTGAACGCAGGTTGTTCATGACGAGGGTCTGGTGGGTTTCCGCGATGCCGAGTTCCCACGGCAGACCGGCGTGCTTGATCGACGTGAGGGGCGATGCGCCCGTACCGCCGTCGTGGCCTGCGATCACCAGGTGATCCGTCTTGGCCTTGGTCACGCCCGCAGCGATTGTGCCGACGCCGATCTCGGAGACGAGCTTCACGCTGATTCGAGCTTGTCGATTGGCGTTCTTCAGGTCGTGAATGAGCTGCGCGATGTCCTCGATCGAGTAGATATCGTGGTGCGGGGGTGGGCTGATCAGTTCGACGCCCGGCGTCGAGTGCCGAATCCGCGCGATGTAGGGGTCAACCTTGTGACCCGGCAGTTCGCCGCCTTCGCCGGGCTTGGCGCCCTGCGCAATCTTGATCTGCAACTCGTCGGAGTTGGCGAGGTACCAGATGGTGACGCCGAAGCGACCGGAGGCGACCTGTTTGATCGCAGAGCGCTTCGAGTCGCCGTTTGCGAGCGGTATGAAGCGTTCCGGGTCCTCGCCGCCTTCGCCTGTGTTGGACTTGCCGCCGAGACGGTTCATGGCGATCGCCAGCGATTCGTGGCTCTCCGCCGAGATGGAGCCGAAGCTCATTGCGCCGGTGCAGAAGCGTTTGACGATTTCGCTTTCCGGTTCGACCTCCGCCAGGTCGATCGGGTTCTCCATCGCCGCAGGCTTGAAATCCAGCAGGCCGCGGAACGTTGCGGCACGGGTGGATTGGGTATTCACATGGTCGGAGAAACGCCAGTAGGCGTCTTCATCATTGGTTCGCGAGGCGATCTGAAGGTTCGCGATCGTCGCCGGGTCCCACATGTGGGCGTCGCCGCCCTGGCGCCAGTGGAAATCGCCGGGATTGGGCAATACGGCAATGACGTTCTCATCACGCACCGGGTAGCCGATGTCGTGACGACGCTCGGATTCCTCGAACAGGATGTCGAAGTCGACGCCCTGCACCCGGCTTGCGGTGCCGACGAAGCAGCGCTCGATGATCTCGTCGGCAAGGCCGACAGCCTCGAAGATCTGCGCGCCTTTGTAGGACTGCAGCGTGGAGATGCCCATCTTGGCCATCACCTTCAGCATCCCCTTGGCGACGCCTTTGCGGTAGGCGGTCACAATCGTGTCGAGATCGGGGTATGCGGCATGGTCGAGCAGGCCGTCTTCACGCGATTGCCAGAGGGACTCGAACGCTAGGTACGGGTTGATCGCGTCGGCACCGTAGCCGACGAGCAGGCAGTGATGATGGACCTCGCGCGCTTCGCCCGTCTCGATGACGATGCCGATCCGCGTGCGTTTCTTGGTTATCACTAGATGATGGTGCACGGCGCCGCAGGCGAGCAACGAGGACAGCGCCATCGAATCCGCCGCGAGGTTGCGGTCGGACAGGACGATCAGCGAGTAGCCGTCGTCGATGGCGGCTTCTGCCTCGAGGCAGATGCGGTCCAGCGCCGCGAGCAGGCCGGCCTTGCCTTCCTTCCGCGGATAGGTCACATCGATCGTGCGGGTACGCCAGCCGCGGTGGTCCATGTGCTGGAGCGCGGCGAGTTCGTCGTTCGACAGGATGGGGTGCGGGATCCGCAGCCGTCGCGCGTGTTTGGGCGTAGTTTCGATCAGGTTTTCTTCCGGACCGATGAAACACTCGAGCGACATGACAACTTCTTCGCGAATCGAGTCGATTGCGGGATTGGTCACCTGCGCGAACAGCTGTTTGAAGTAGTCGTAGATCATCCGCGACTTGTCGGACAGGCACGCCAGGGTCGCGTCGTTGCCCATGGAGCCGAGAGGGTCGCGTGCTTCGGTCACGAGAGGCAGCAGCATGAACTGCATCGTCTCGACGGTGTAGCCGAATGCCTGCATGCGGCTGATCAGCGTCTGTGGATCGAATTCGTGCTGTGCGCTCGCGGGTGGGACCGCGGCCAGTTCCAGCCGTTCTTCGGCAAGCCACTGCGCGTACGGGCGCCGTGAGGCAAAGTCGCTCTTCAGTTCTTCATCAGGGATCAGCCGGCCTTGCTCGAAGTCGACCAGAAACATTCGGCCCGGCTGCAGGCGCCCCTTGATGGCCACATTGGCCGGATCGACGTCGAGGACGCCCACCTCCGAAGCCATGATGACCTTGTCGTCCTTCGTGACGTAGTAACGGCTGGGGCGCAGCCCATTTCGGTCCAGTACGGCGCCGATGTACTGGCCATCGGTGAACGCGATGGAAGCCGGACCGTCCCAGGGCTCCATCAGCGCTGAGTGGTACTCGTAGAAGGCCCGTTCTTCGGCAGGCATGTTAGTGTCGGACTGCCACGCCTCCGGGATCATCATCATGACCGCTTCCTGCAGCGACCTGCCGGTCATCAACAGGAACTCGAGGACATTGTCGAACGTCCCGGAGTCGGAGCAGTGCGGTTCCACGATGGGAAACAGCTTCGCGAGGTCTTCCCCGAACAGATCCGACTGTGCGACACCTTCGCGGGCGCGCATGAGGTTGACGTTGCCGCGCAGGGTGTTGATCTCGCCGTTGTGGCTCATGAACCGGTTTGGCTGGGCGCGGTCCCAGGAGGGGAAGGTGTTCGTCGAGAAGCGCGAGTGGACCATTGCCAGGTGCGTGGTGTAGTCCGGATCACGCAGATCCGTGTAGAAGGGGAAGAGCTGGCTCGGAGTCAGCATTCCCTTATACACGATGACCCGCGATGACAGCGTGCACGCGAATGTCTCGATTGCCCGGGCGCGCAACGTATGCGACAAGCGCCGGCGGATGATGTACAGCTTGCGCTCGAACGCATCCTGATCGAGTCCGTCGGCGGCGCCGACGAGGAGTTGGGCAATGTGCGGCTGGGCGGCACGGGCTGCCGGTCCGACGTCGGCCTCTTCAGGCTCGACAGGTACGTCCCGCCAGGCCAGAAACTGCTGACCTTCTTCTGCAATAATCTCCTCGATCACCGCCTGGAACTCGCCGCGCAGTGTCGTGTCCTGCGGCAGGAAGATATTCCCGGCCGCATACGCGCCCGGTGCGGGCAGCGAAACGCCCTGTTCGGCGGCGACGCGAGCGAAGAACGGATGGGGCAACGCGGTCAGAATCCCCGCGCCGTCACCGGTGTTGGCTTCGAAGCCACAGCCGCCGCGGTGATCCATGCGCGAGTTGATGATGTACGCATCTTCCATGATCTCGCGGCTGGCCACGCCTTTGATATTGGCCACGAACCCTACGCCGCAGGAATCGTGTTCCATTGCGGGGTCATAGAGGCCACGTTTCTCCGGCAGTCCTATCGGGGTCTTAGCGATCATCGGTTTTGGAAAAGGGCCATTTTGGGCGGCCCGCCACAATACCATCAGTGGCCTATAAGTCAAGTTGAAACAGGGCTAGAGGTTCCCTGAAGATGCTTGTAACCCATTGATATATATAGACTCCGAGGCGCGCTTCATGGGGTGACCCCGGAGGCGCGGTGGAAGGGACGCCCAACGTTCAGTCCTGCGGTCCGCGTTCGCTGGCACACTGCCAGGCGTGTGATCCTCAGGACACCGGTTGGAGTCGGGATGCGCGCGAGCCTATAATTCGCGGCCCGTTTTCTGAGCCCACCCAGTAGAGGATTTCTCAATGAAAGACCCAGTCAGAGTCGCAATCACAGGCGCTGCCGGACAAATCAGTTACTCGCTGCTGTTTCGCGTTGCGTCAGGCCAGATGCTGGGCACGGATCAGCCGGTCATTCTGCAACTCCTCGAGATCCCTCCCGCAATGGACGCGCTGAACGGAGTGGTCATGGAACTGACCGACTGTGCGTTCTCGCTGGTCCACGGCATCGTCGCGACCGACAATCCGGACGTCGCGTTCAAGGACGCAGACTATGCAATGCTCGTCGGTTCGCGCCCGCGCGGCCCTGGCATGGAGCGTTCGGACCTGCTCAAGGTGAATGCGGAAATCTTCTCCGTCCAGGGCAAGGCATTGAACGACAACGCCAGTCGGGACGTGAAGGTTCTGGTCGTGGGCAATCCCGCCAACACGAACTGCCTGATCGCGCAGCGCAACGCGCCCGACCTCGATCCATCGCAGTTCACGGCGATGACCCGGCTCGATCACAACCGGGCGGTTGCGCAGCTCGCCGACAAGACCGGTGCGACGGTTGATGAGATCACGGGGCTCGCCATCTGGGGCAACCACTCGGCAACCCAGTACCCGTCCATCGCGCACGCGACAGTGAAGGGTGAGGCCGCCGACTCGCTGGTCGACGAGGCCTGGGTGGACGGCACCTTCATCCCGGCGGTTCAGCAGCGTGGCGCCGCGATCATCGAGGCCCGTGGCCTGTCCAGTGCTGCCTCTGCTGCCAACGCCGCGATCGATCACGTGCGCGACTGGGTCAGTGGTACGGACGGCAAGGTCGTCAGCATGGCGGTATACTCGGACGGCAGCTATGGGGTGGCCGAAGGGCTGATCTACTCGTTCCCTTGCACGTGTGCGGGTGGCGCCTGGTCGATCGTTCAGGGCCAGTCCATCAGCGCCTTCAGTCAGGGCAAGATGGACGCGACCGAAGCGGAACTGGCCGAAGAGCGGGACGAAGTCGCCAAACTCGGCTTGCTCGGTTGAGAGGCGTCGGGCCGCTACCCGGAAGCGGTCTATCCGGAGGCGGCCTCAGGGCGCGGCACCGCCACGAGGAGCCGTGCCGTTTCGCCGCCCGTGTTGCCGAACCGGTGCGGGCGGTCGGCGGCGAGATACAGCGCATGCCGCGCGTCGACGTTGCCCTGGTTGATCTCGCCTGACAGACCAATCGCAATCGCATAGTTCGCTTCCGCGACGACGTGACCCACGCCTGGTTCGAGTGATACGCGCTGCACCTCGAATGACTCGAAGTCGGCAATCCGCTCAACGAGGCAGCCGTCACTTTCGGACACGGTGCTGACTACCGCCTGTTCGGGCACGCCGAAGTTCGCGAAGCCGAGGGCCTCCTCGGTGTCCCATCCCTGCTGGGTCACCANCTGCTGCGAGAATGACAGGATCGANCGTTCGTAGTGGGGGGTCTGGAACTCGATNACCGAGACGCCGTGCTGCAGGGCGTGGGGTGTGCCAGGCCGGACACACACCACATCGCCCGGCGCGAGTGCCCGTGAATCGCTGAACGTGGCAAGTTTGTCGCGAGCCGCGGCGAGTTCGTCGCGCAGCGGCTGGGGAAGCAGTGCCTGCCAGGAGCGGGAGGTGGACAGATCCACGACCGCATCGACAGCGATGCCGAGGTGTCTGCGCTGCGCTGCCAACAGGTCGTCAGCCTCGTCACGCAGCGCACGGTACGCGTCCGCCGCCGCAAGATATGCGGTTTTGAATCCAGCCTCGCCGAGTTCGCTGACTCTGTCAGGGGCAAATCCCAGCCGGATCTGTCCGGTCCCGTCGGGCCAGGCGACCGGGTCGACGTCCGTGACGACGTACACCTCGGTTTTCTCACGGTGCGCCTCGAAATAGAGTTCACCGAAGTCGGGGTCAGGATGTGGCGCCAGAACCTTGAGCAGAACGGGGGCCCGGGCGCTGCTGCAGTCGCCGTCGAGCAGTTTGCCGGCGGCGGCGCGCAGCCACGGCAGCGGAGCGGAGCCCGCGCGGGCAACCCCCCTCGCCTCGATGCCGCTGTACCAGATCTCCCTGCCCCACGGCTTCGGGATGGTGACGGGATGCAGGGGGATCGGTTTCGCGAGATCGACGGGCGTGAGGCCGGCCCGGACACACGCGAGCAGAAGATCGGTGTGGTTGTCGAATCGATTGCCGCGCACGCCGTCGAGTGCGCCAGCCTCGGCAACCAGACAGAAAGTCCGGGGTTCCCTGACGTCCCGCTCCCGGCCAAGGATCACGTCCAGGACAGTCGTCTCTGGCGTGGGGTCCCACCAGTTCTCAACCTCCAGGTTGAAGTAAACACCGGTCAGGTCTTCGTCATCCGCGTCCAGCGCGGCGGCTGCTTCGTCGGCGTTCGTGAGCGAGCCGAGTTCCTTCAGCACGTGCGGCTTCCGTTCAGTTTGGACCCGCCGATTTTACACTCGGGAACAGGGCCTGTTCCGAACCAGTCTTCTCAAAGAAGGTCCGGATCCTGCTAGCTGATGCGCATGGGCAGTGGGACAATGCCGGCCATGCAGGAGTCGGCCACCATTCTTCCCGCTCCACCCGAAGTGCTCGAGAAAGCCCGTCGCGCCCGCGATCCCCGCTTTGATGGCAGGTTTTTCGTCGGGGTGACGTCGACCGGGGTCTACTGCCGCCCCGTGTGCAGGGTCAGGTTGCCGAGGGCGGAAAACGTCCGGTTCTATCCGACTGCCGCGGCGGCGATGGATGCAGGGTTCAGGCCCTGTCTGCGCTGCCGGCCAGAGGCGGCACCGGGTACGCCTGCATGGGGTGGTACGTCAGCCACCGTCAGCCGCGGATTGCGCCTCATTGACGAAGGTGCACTTGACGATGCGGGGAACGCGGCGCTCGGCGACCGGCTTGGCGTCACGGATCGCCACCTTCGCAGACTGTTCCTGCGCCATGTGGGGGCGACGCCCCAACGCGTGGCGGAGACGCGTCGGCTGCTCCTCGCGAAACAGATGTTGACGGACACCGAACTGCGCATGAGTGACATCGCGATGGCTGCGGGCTACGGCAGTATCCGCAGCTTCAACGGTCACATCCGCCGCGTGTTCGATCGTACGCCAACGGCCCTGCGCGGCCGTGGCTCGGGGGACCGTGCGGGGGTCGGACTGCCGGGCATGGAGCTCCGGCTGACCTACCGGGAACCTTTCGACTGGAGCGGATTGCTGAACTTCGTCGCACGCCGCGCAACGCCCGGAGTGGAGGCGGTGTCAGGAGAGACCTACATGCGCGCCGTCAGGGTCGGAGATGCGGTCGGCACGCTCACGGTGTGTCAGGCCGAAGGCGAGCCGGCGCTCGTCTGCGGGATTATCCTGGACCAACAGACGTCGCTGTTGCCAATCGTAGCGAGGCTCAGACGGATGTTCGATCTGGAGGCCGATCCGGCGGAGATCACGGGGGCACTCGTCGACGATGCCGACATCGGGCACCTTGTCCGCGGGAACCCCGGGCAACGTCTGCCCGGCGCCTGGGACCCGTTTGAAGCGGCCGTGCGTGCCATTGTCGGGCAACAGGTCTCGGTTGCCGGAGCGACGACCATCATGGGGCGGATCGTCGAGCGCTACGGATCTGGCATTGACACTGAACTGCCCGGGCTGACGCGCCTCTTCCCGGCGCCGGAGACGCTGGCCGAACTCGACGACGCCCACATGCCGATGCCCCGTATCCGGGCGGGCGCCATTCGCGAGCTGGCCGCACGCGTTGCCTCGGGGAGTATCCGTCTCGACGCCGCGACCGATCACGGGGCGTTGCGCGAGCAGTTGCAGACCATCAGGGGTATTGGGCCCTGGACCGCGGAGTACGTGACCATGCGAGCGCTGTCCGACCCTGACGCGTTTCTGGCTTCGGATCTGATTCTCATGCGGATCGCGGAAGAACGGTTTGGTGACCCCGACGCGGCGGCACTGATCCGTCGCGCAGAGCGCTGGCGGCCGTGGCGGGCGTACGCGGGCCTTCATTTATGGAGAAGCTACTCATGAATTACACAACCGTTCCGAGCCCCGTGGGCAACCTGTTGCTTGCCGCGGACGATGCAGGGTTGCGCTACATCGGCTTCCCCGAGGGCAAGGGGCACGTCACCCCGGGCGAGGGCTGGCACGTGGCGTGCGATGGCGTCATCGAGCAAACAGCCCGGCAACTGGCGGAGTATTTTGCCGGTACTCGCCGAGAGTTCGACCTGCCGCTCGCGCCGCACGGCACGCCGTTCCAACTCGACGTCCTCGCGGCATTGCAGACCATTCCCTATGGTGCGACACGGAGTTATACGGATATCGCCCGGCAAATCGGCAGACCTGCGGCCCTACGCGCGGTCGGGGCCGCCAACGGCCGCAATCCCCTGCCCATCGTGGTGCCCTGTCATCGCGTGATCGGTACGTCCGGCAAACTCGTGGGCTTCGGCGGCGGGCTTCGGACGAAGCAGCGCCTGCTCGATCTCGAGCGTGGGGTTCAGACGTCGCTTGCGGGGATGGACTGAGCGGCGGGACGCTCCAGACGTTCAATCCGACCCTGGGCGTCCCGGATCAGCCGAAACCCGTCGTAGCGCGGTTCGCGCGCCCAGCTCCGCAGCCTGCTCAGCGACCTGACCGGCAGTTCGGTCATCATGCCGCGCACGATGAAGGCCGGCACCCGGCCGGCCGGGTCCGCAAACTGCTGCCATTCGACGAGCGTGCCCGTGCCCGCTTCTTCGAGCCGGTAGTGTCCGTGGCTTTTGCGGATTCTGACTGCGTCGGACCGGGTGGGGATGTGTCCGGGCAGCGCTTCGAGGCGGACCAGCACCGCGCGTGCGTCTGCCTCCAGGGTCACTCTCAGGACGAGGTCACGCGACTTGACCGGAAAGGGCAGGTTCGTCACCTGATGAATGATCCGTTCACGCTCGGACCGGTCTTCGAGGGTTCGCGCACGTTCGCACTGGTGCATCCACTGCGGGCAGGCAGGGATATCTGCCAAAACGGCCAGCACCCGCGCCATGGGCAGGTCGATCGTCGTCCGTGCGCGAAACTCCTGGTACTTCGAGCCCGGCACGTCCCGGACCTCGACCAGCACGCCGCTCTCGTTCGCGCCCGGCTGCCACGGCTGGTCGTTGCTGGCGGCCGGGCAGGCCGCGAGGCACGCGGTCAGTGCGAGATTGAGCGCAGAACGTCGAAGTAGTCGGGAAACGTCTTCGCGGTACATCGGGGATCGTTGATGGTGATGGGCACGTCGCCGAGGGCGGCTAGTGAGAAGGCCATGGCGATTCGATGATCCTTGTACGTGTCGATCGCCGCGCTCTGCAATCGCTGCGGAGGTTCGATCTCGATGAAGTCCTCGCCGGTTGTGACCCTGGCGCCGAGCTTGCGCAGTTCGGTCGCCATGGCGGTCATCCGGTCAGTTTCCTTGACGCGCCAGTTATAGATGTTGCGCAGTCGCGTTGGCCCTTCCGCAAACAGTGCGGCGGTGGCGGCGGTCATTGCGGCATCCGGAATGTGATTCAGGTCGAGGTCCACACCGCGCAGGTCGCCCCTGCCGACCTCGACGTAGTCGTCGCCTCGCTCAACGGGGGCACCCATGGCTTCGAGTACGTCGGCAAACGCGACGTCACCCTGAACCGACGCGTTACCAATTCCGTGAACGCGAACCGTACCGCCCCGAATGGCAGCCGCCGCCAGAAAGTAGGAGGCTGAGGATGCGTCCCCCTCGACCAGGAAGGATCCGGGGGACGTGTACTGCTGATTGCCCGGCACGGAGAACGACTGGAAGGCCTCGTGGCTCGCCGACACGCCGAACGCGGCCATCGTCGCAAGGGTGATCGCGAGATAGGGTTTCGAGACCTGTTCTCCCTCGACGTGGATTTGGCTGTCGGAGGTGGCGAGGGGCAGCGCAAGCAGCAGGGATGTGAGGTACTGGCTCGAGATGTTGCCCGGCATCGTCACGGTGCCGCCCCGGAGTCCGTCGGAGCGACAGCGCAGCGGCGGGACCCCGTCCTCGCCAAGGTAGTCCACGGTGACACCGAGGTCGCGCAGCGCATTCACCAGATCGCCGATGGGCCGCTCGCGCATCTGCGCGTCACCGTCGATGATGTAGTCACCCGAGGTCAGTGCCAGCGCGGCTGTCAGCGGGCGAATCGCCGTGCCGGCGTTGCCGAGGAAGAACTCCCGCTGCGCGTTGGAGGCGGGGAACGGGCCCCCGTGACCCTGCACGCGCACCTCGCGTCGGCCTTTATCGAGCGCAATGTCGGTGCCGAGCTGTGCGAGCGCGTGCAGCATGTGCCGCGTATCGTCGCTCAGCAGTACGTTCGTGATGCGGGTCTCGCCGAGCGCAAGGGACGCGAGCAGCANTGCGCGATTTGTCAGGCTCTTGGAGCCAGGCAGCACCACTTCGCCGTCGATGGCGGCAATGGGTTCGAGTGTGAGTGTCTCCATGGATCGATCCTCCGGTCGCCATTCTAATCCCGGCACACGCGGCGACCAACGGTGCGCTGCCGGTGACCCGATCTCATCCGGGCGCGCGCAAGCGGGCAAGGAACGTCGCGAGATCCGGGGCGACCTCCCGGATGGGTGGGTCGAGCGGGGACTCGAGGACCACCGCTCCGGACGCGTTGTCGATACTCAGGAACAGCTCCGAGTCTTCCTCGGTCGTGGCGAAGAAGACGCTGAATTCCGCTTTCGAGCGCCGTTTGTTCAGCGCGTGTCCGATGAGGTTGGCAACGAGCGACTCGAAGTCCTGCGGGTTCCACAGCTGGATCAGGTGTACCTCGCCTTCGTCGGCCTCGGCGTCCAGCTGGCCGGCCCACCAGCGGCTGTACCACGTGACCGCATCCGGATGGACCGTGACCTCGAGGGCGTGGGCAAGGCCGCGGAAGTCGACCGGAGTCGCTTGCGCGACGGGCCGCCAGCCGCCTCCCGGAAGCTCCGCGGGCGACGTCCACTCCGGGTCACCGCCGCCTTCGAACCAGTCCACTTCGCGCGCGTCCTGCAGGCGTGCGACGAGGGCATCCATCTCGGTGATCAGTTTGCTCATGGTTGTATTGTAGGCCGCTCGGGAGGCGCATCGCCCGGGGGTGAGCAGGTTTGCTGGCGGGGTCAGAGGTGTTGTGTAAAGCTGACCCATTGTCCACAGCCCGACAGGTTCAGCAGCACTGCCTGGCATGCTTGATCAGATCAAGGCGATAGCAGAAGACGAGCACCTCCTGGCGTTCCTGACGACGCTTCTGGTGTTTGTGATCGCGTTCGGTCTTTATTGGGAGACGACCTGGTCCATGGTCGCGCAGTGGACCGACAACGGTAACTACAGCCACGGCCTGCTCGCGATCGCCGTGTCGATCTATCTGGTGTGGGAAAGGCGCGCGGAGCTTGGCCAACTGCGTCCTGCACCCCACTGGTTTGGTCTTCTGGCGACGCTCGGCTTCGGCGGTTTGTGGCTCGTCGCTGGACTCGGCAATGTGCTGGTCGTACAGCAGATCTGCGTGATCGGACTACTGAACGCGGTGGCGTTCGCGATTTACGGGCCACGCGTTTACGTGGTGCTCGCGTTCCCGCTGCTGACGATCTTTCTCGTGACGCCGATCTGGAACGTGCTCGAGAATCCGGTCCGGGACCTCTCTACGGTCGTGACTCACGTCGTCCTCGAGATGCTGAGCATGCCCGTCTTGCTTGAGGGGTACGAAGTCACCGTGCCCGGCGGACGGTTTGTCATCGAGCCGGCCTGTTCCAGGCTCGGATTTTTCCTCTGCAGCGGGTTGATCGGCGCCTATTTCGCCTACTTCAATCGCCTCGGACTCCGGCAGATGGGGGGGCTTCATCGTGCTGGGATTGGCCCTGTCGATCGTGGCGAACTGGATCCGAATCCTCGCCATCATCACGGTTGGAAACGCGACGCAGATGGATCACTGGATCGTCGACGACCACCTGTTCTTCGGGTGGCTGCTGTTCAGCGGGATGCTGATTCCGTATTTCTGGGCCGGCAACGTGCTCCTCAATCGCTGGCAGCCGGCATTTGACTACTGAAGCCGGTGAGACCGGCAGGGGCTACAGGCAGCTGTTCATGTGCGCCCTGGTCGCCGCGTTGTTCCCGCTCCTTGCATGGCTCGAATCGAAAGCGCCGACCGACGCCGACTACAAGATCGTGCTGCCATCACGGGTGGATGGCGCGGCCAGCGCACGGCGGCGCGAGCGCACGTGGACGCTGACCTATCACGGTGCCACGAGTTAGGTTCGGGAGACGTATCGGCGCAAGGGGACGCTGTACGACGTCCTGACGATCAACTATGCGAGTCAGGAACAGGGCGCGGAGCTCATCTTCGGGCAGAACACCTGATGCGCCAGGCGATTTCGTCCCGTGACATGGCGCGCAGGCGGTTTTAATACCACAGCGGGCTTTGCATCCTAACTGACTCAACAACGCACGTGAGGTCGATAGTCTGGCATGCCGCCCTGTTGCCAGGGGGGTTGCCCGCCCAATCTGTCACGGGGTCGGGTCAGACTGTTCCGTGTCACGCGGACCCTCCGCGCGCCACTCCCTTGCCCGGTCTCTGTCCCGTCCTCGCGGACCGCCGTGCCGTCCCCGCCGATCGTCGACTCTGGTTCGCGCCTGCAGGTAACGAATTGCCTTGCGACGGTCCTCGCCGTCCAGTTCGCGAATGATATCGGTCATCTGCCGGTGCATCGCTTCCTGAAACTCGAGGTTCGACGTTCGGATTCTCGCAAGCGCGGCCTCGATCGCGGCTTCATCCAGCGGATCTTCCGAGGCGAGTTCGTTGAAGGCACGCTGGGCGCGGCGCATATTGCCTCGTAGCTCGCGCATCTGCGGGGCGGTCGCGCGCAGGCGCTCGCGTAACATATCGCGCACGTCGGGCTTCGTATCGCGTATCAGCCAGCCGAGGTGGGGCGGCATTGATGCGGCAGGGCCGTCATTCAGGGTCCGTCCAA
The DNA here is from genome assembly GCA_002728675.1 of Gammaproteobacteria bacterium. Taxonomy (GTDB): domain Bacteria; phylum Pseudomonadota; class Gammaproteobacteria; order Pseudomonadales; family Azotimanducaceae. Next base: position 6,069 of record PBVL01000083.1, on the reverse strand, counting down.
TCAGGCCACCCACGATGAGCAGGTTCACCGCGACCGAAACGACCAGCGTGGCGATGAGCAGCCTCGAACGGAAGGCGCTCATCAGAGGGCCGTGTCGCCGGCGTCATCCGGTGTCTCGAGGGCCAGCAGATACAACTCATCTTCCCAGCTGTCGACCGCGACGCCGGTACCGTCCCCGAGGTCGACCGTCACGGTGCTGCCGAGTGCGATGCCCAGCGCAAGCGTGCACGCGGCAGCCGATACGGGCTGCCACCAGGCGGCACTCTCGCTCGGCAACAGCCAGGCTAGAATCCGGTCGAGCAGATCGTTGCGTGGCGGCAGGCGTGCTTCGAGTGCTGCCATCTCCAGCGCGGGCACGGCCGGCTCCCAGGCGTCGAGTGCCTCGTCGAGCCGACGTTGTTCTGCCGCGAGATCCTGGGCCGCCGGGCTACCCGAGAGGAGCTGCAGGGCGGCGTCGCGTTCGTCATGCGGCCATCGGTCCGGATCCCCGCCGTAGGTATCCAGCAGTGTCTGCAGTCGTTCGAGTTTCATGACGTCACATCCGCAAGCAGAAGGCGAAGTTTGCGTCGGGCCCGGGCCAACAGTGATTCCAGAGCGTCCACGGAGACATCCAGTACCTCTGCGGCGTCCCGGTTGGACAGTCCCTGATAATGGCACAGGATCAGCGCGGAACGCTGTCGTTCCGGAAGCGTCGCCAGCGCGTCCCGGAGCTGATCGCCGAGCCGGTGCTGGCCGAGCGCGTGGTCTGGGTCAGCGTCGCCGACCTCCCGGACCGGACCCGAAACGCCGTTAGCGAGCGACTCGATCTCGCCGTCCTCGGGCTCCCCGACAAGTCGGGAAGCACGGCGCAGATGGTCGATGCACAGATTGTGGGCGATACGGTGCAGCCAGGTGGAGAGCGCTGCAATCTCCGGGCGCCAGCGGTCGGCCTGGGTCCAGAGCCGCAGCAGCGTTTCCTGGTGAATGTCTTCGACTTCGGCGCTGCTGCCCAGCATTCGCGCGATGTAGCGACCGAGCGCGGGGGCGTGACGCTCAGCCAGATCGCGAAATGCGAGACGGTCGCCGGCGGCAATCCGACTGACGAGCAGGGCTTCTTCGGCGCGAACGGGCGGGTTCAACTGGCGCAAGCTCCCCCGGCGAGCATGCTCCGCCCGGGACCCATCCCGCTGGAACGGGCTGACCATGGCCTGACCAAACATCTCACGCGCGCCGACGCTATCCCGGGAAGCTGGTAGGGAGATTACCAGTCTTGCCTCCAGGGCCGGCGCACCAAGCCTCCCGGCCCTTTGCCTTGACCGTGACCGCGCATCCCTTTGCGCCCCTGTCGCATTTCATCAGGTGTCAGTGCGCCGTCACCGTTTGCATCGAGCCGGGTGAAGCGTGCAGCCCGGGCTTCGCCCCGCGTGACCACCCCATCGCCGTCCCCGTCGGCCGCGGCAAATCGTTCGGTGAGTCGTGCACGACGCTCGGCGACACGCTCCGCCTGCTCGGCCTCCCGCGCGTCGAGGTATGCGCTCAGTTCGTCGATCGACACGTTGCCGTCGCCGTCGCTGTCGCCCGGCATGCCGCCGCGCATGCGTCCCGGCCGCCCAGACATCCGGAATTCGTCAAGGGTGACCTGGCCGTCGCCGTTGTCGTCGAGACGCTCCATGCGTGCCTTGCCACGGTCACCGGTGTCTGCGCCGGCAATTGGGCTGAGCAAGAGTGCGGTAAGGGTACAAATTACAAATGGTTGCTTCATCGTGCTGACCTCGTTTTCGGACCGTCGCCTTGCCGCGCTGAAGCGCCGTGGCGGTTGTCATCCTTTACGCGGGGTCACGCGATATCTGTCGCACACGGCGCGAAAAAAAACCGGGTGCCCATGGTGGGGCCACTCAGAAGGGTTTTATCTCGACCAGCAGGATGATCGGCACGACGATGATGAGCGCACCCTCGTTGAACAGCCGGAATGCAAACCCGCTCGGGAGGGCTGCGCCGCGCTGCATGCGCTTCATGAACAGCATGCAGACGTGGTGATAGACGGCGAGCACGCCGACGAGGGCCAGCTTGCTCCACAACCAGAGTCCGCTGAAGCCCCAAACCAGCCAGAGCGCGATCCCCGTTCCGATTGCGATCACCGCCATCATGCTCGAGAAGCCAAACAGCTTGCGCAACATGGCGACGAGCCGCCGAACGTCTTCGTCGGCCTCCCTGCCCTCGACGTAGTGGACCATGATCCTCGGCATGTAGAAGAGCCCTGCCATCCAGGCCATGACGAACAGGATGTGGAACGATTTGAGAACGAGCATCAGGCGACGCCCGAGCCGCCGCCGTCGACGCGGATGTTCTGACCGGAGAGGAATGCCGCGCGGTCGCTTGCAAGGAACAGCACGGTGTCGGCCACTTCCTCGCGGGTCGCCACGCGCCCCAGGGGATTCGGGAAGTGGGTTTCGACCACGCGCGGTTCAATCGCCTCCCAGGTGTCCCCCCAGCCGGCCTCGCTGCCCCGCTTCAGCCAGGCAGCTTCGACCTCGGGCGTGCGGATCAGGCCTGGCGATACGAGGTTCACCGTGACCTCAGGCCCCGCTTCGCGGGCGAGCGACTGGGTCATGGTGACAAGGGCAGCCTTGGATGCGTAGTAGTGAGGATTCCGTCGCCCCGGACGGTCGACGCCATTGGTGCCAAGGTTGACGATTCGACCGGCGGCGCTCTTGCGGAGCGCCGGCAGCAGGTGTTGCACCATCTGCATGACCGAGACCGCGTTGACGCCGTAGATTCGGTGCCAGTCATCCGCGGTCCCCTCAGCCCATGACGCGGCGGAAGACGTCCCGTAGTTGTTCACCAGCACGTCGAGCGACCCGTTGACCGCAAGTGCCGCCTCGGCGACCGCGCGTGCGCCATCCGCGGACACGATGTCGCCCGCGACGGCCGAACTGTTGGCGGGTCTTGCGTAGTCCGCCGCGGGGTCGATCGCGTGCGTGATGACACGCGATCCTTCATCGGCAAACCGGTTGGCGATGACCCAACCGGTACCCCGGTTGCTGCCCGTGATCAATACAGTCTTGCCTTCGAGACCCAGTTCCATGCGCGTCCAGGTAAGTGCGGAAGGCGTGTAGTGTAGCGCGTTGTTTCATCACGGCCGCGGCGGTATGGTCCGCTGCCGCCAGCCGACAGATCCAATGGACACAACGCTCGCCTACCCCGATCTCGCGGTCTTCATTGCGCTCGTCGCGCTCGGCGCCGCGACGCAGACGATCACCGGTTTCGCGATGGGGCTGGTGATCGTTGCCGGCGTGGCGCTGGTTTCGAACGAGACCGTTGCGTTTGCGGCTGCCGTGGTCGGGATCCTGTCGATGGTCAATTCGTTGGTGGCGCTGCGTGGCGCGGGCCGCAAGATCGACCGACGCCTGCTCGGCGTCACCTGCATCACCCTGTTGCCCATGCTCATCGTGGGTGTCTGGTTGCTCGAGTACCTGTCCGGCGTCGCGTACTGGGCGGTCAAACAACTGCTCGGGCTGCTGATCATCGTTGCCGGTGGTCTGCTGCTGTTACGGCCGGCGCCCTGGTCAGCCCCATCGGGTGCGCCTGCGCTGCTGACCTCCGGCATCTTTGGCGGGCTGGCCGCGGGGCTCTACAGTTCGGGTGGCTCCGTGCTGGCATTCGTCATGTATCGGCAGCCCGCCGCGGTCGAAGTCATTCGCTCGACGCTGTTGTCCTTTTTCCTTGTCACCACGGCGCTGCGGACAGCGATCATCGCGATCGACGGGCAGCTCACGACGTCCGTGCTGCTGACGTCCGCCCTGTCGTTACCGGTTGTGGTTCTGGTGACGTGGCTGGCGACGCGCGTGCGCGATCGCGTACCCGATCTCGTCGTCCGGCGCGTGACGGCGATCGTGCTGGCACTCGCCGGAGCCTTCCTGCTGGCGGAACCCCTGCTCTAGTTCGAGGTCCGAGACGGAATCAGGGACGGCGGACGACGTCCAGCGCGGTGAACCAGGGCTAGGAGACCGCTTCAGTCCGGCGAACTCGGCGCGCGCATGCCGCGCTGCATCCAGTGGACGTCCCAGTAGCGGTCGAACTTGTAGCCGGCCTCACGCATGGTACCGACGTCCTCGAAGCCGAACGTCCTGTGCAGCGCAAGACTCGCTTCGTTCGGCAACGTGATCCCGGCAAAACAGCGGTGCACGGCTTCTGTCTCGAGTTGGTCGAAGAGCGCCTTGTACAGGGCCTTGCCGAGGCCTGCGCCGCGCATGCCCGGGTCGAGGTAGATGCTGCTCTCGACGGACGTGGCGTAGGCTGGTTTGGTGCGGAACTGACTGCTCGATGCGTACCCTGCCAGTTCGCCGCGCACTGTAGCCACCAGCAACCGGTATCGCCCGACCTGCGCGTAGTGCGAGAACCATGCGGCGCGCTCTTCAACGCTGAATGGCGTCACGTCGAACGTGATCGACGTGGTTTGCACGTAGTGGTTGTAGATTCGCGTGAGCGCTGGCAGGTCGCTGAGCGCGGCGGCTCTGATGTGCGTATTCGCGGGCATTGGCAGTAACGGTGCGGGGCCGCAATCAGCGGCCTGCAGACGATTCGCTCGTGACTGGGACGCACCGTACAATAGCGCATGCCGATTGCCGCATGGGCAGTGATCGGCCGGGGTTCACGGGGCTGGGGAGAATTGTGGGAGAAAGGACGGCCGGTAATGCTGAGGGTGCAACCGTGCGTGACGGTCCGGCTTCAGGCGTGTGTGACGACCTGCTTCCGTACGCCGACGGGGATGTTGCGGACACGCTTGCGAGGCTTGTCGAAGACAAAGACCTGCTGCAGTTCCTTGCAGGGTATCGACTGCCGAGGCTCAACCGGATGTTCCCCTCGCTGACGCAGCGTCTGGTCCAGCACCGACTGCGCGGTCAGATCGCGGGCGTCAGCGACATCGAAGGCTTCCAGGACGTCATGTCCCACTACGCGCGACGGTTGGTCCAGGACACGATGACCTTCATGCGGTACGAGGGGGTCGACGCGTTACCGGAAGGGCCGTGCCTTTTTGTCGGCAACCACCGCGACATTGCGGCAGACTCGATGTGTCTCAACTACGCGCTCTACTATTCTGGGCGCAGCACGGTCCGCATTGCAGTTGGAGACAATCTCATCCAACGCTCCTTTGCGACGGACCTGATGCGACTCAACAAGAGTTTCTTCATTCAGCGCAACGTACCGGGGGCGAAACGTCAGTACGCGGCCCTGCTCGGATCGTCGCGGTTCATTCACGAGTCGCTGGATGCCGGCGAGTCCGTGTGGATCGCCCAGAGCGAGGGACGCGCAAAAGACGGCGTCGATGTGACGGACCCGGCGATCATCAAGATGTTCACTCTTGCGGATCGTCGCGCGGAGCTTGGAGCCTTGCTGCGGCGTCTGCGCGTCGTGCCCGTCTCGATCGCCTACGAATACGATCCCTGCGATGTCCTCAAGGCGCGTGAGCTGACCCTGCGTGAGGCTGAAGGCGACTACGAGAAGCCCGCGGGCGAAGACCTGCGCAGTCTTGCGCTCGGGCTCGCCGGGCACAAGGGGCGCGTGGTCCTTCGTGTTGGCAGCCCACTCGTCGACGACTTCGAATCGCCCGAGGCGGTGGCGCTCGAGATCGATCGCCAGATACTCGGTCTGTATCAGCTCTTCCCGGTCAACTACCTCGCGCTCGAGGTGCTGTCCGGGATTGCGGGCGCGGAAGCCTTTGCCGACGCGCAGCACACAGTCAGCGAAGCCGGACACTTCCAGCCCACCGCCGAAACCCGGGCGGCCTTTGCGGCACGGATTGATGGGTGTCCGCCGGAGTACCGCCGGCGTTGGCTCGAATCGTACGCAAATCCGATCGTCAACAAGCTGCGCTGCGGCATCGGGACACTGGCCCCGATCTAGTTGTGTAAAGCCAGTAGGTTGTTCATGTTGATGCCCAGAGTGTTGATGGGGCATTGGTAATCGATTCCGGCGTGTTGTCGGTGCCATTTGTAGTAGTGCATCCATCGCGGGAGTTCTCGAGCACGCTGGCTTGAGTTGCGGTACGAACGCGCATAGGCCCACTCACGCAACGCAGTCTGGATGAAC
>PBVL01000082.1 GCA_002728675.1 Gammaproteobacteria bacterium | reverse complement strand
CGTCGCGGAACCCGTTCTGCAGGGGTGAGACGAACGTCTCGTAGTTGTTGCGCGGCTCGCTCGGAAAAACATTGATCGCGGCGCCGAGCAGATGGCCTTTGTCGAGCGCGGCCGCAAGCGCATCGAGATCCACGACACTGCCGCGCGACAGCTTGGAAGTGACATCATGGAAGCGAACCTGCATGCCGAGTGATTCCGCCATCACGCTGACCTGACTGCCGATATTGCCGTAGCCGACGATGCCGAGCGTTTTGCCCCTGATCTCGAACGCGTTGGCCGCGGACTTGCGCCAGATGCCACGATGCATGAGAGCGTTCTTCTGCGGCACGCCCCGCAGGAGCAGAATTGCCTCGGCAATGACGAGTTCGGCGACGCTTCGCGTGTTGGAGTACGGCGCATTGAAGACGGGCACACCGGCGGCGAGGGCGGCTTCGGCATCGACCTGATTGGTTCCAATGCAGAAACATCCGACGACCATCAGTTTGTCAGCCGATTCGATGACCCGCGCCGTGATCTGGGTTCGTGAGCGGATGCGAGCATGTGAACGCCGCGCAGCGCCTCGATCAGATCGGCTTCAGGCAGGGCCTGCGGAATACTGGTGATCGCTGTGTAGTCTGCGCGTCGCAGCGCATCTTCGGCAGACGCATGGACACCTTCGAGCAGCAGTACACGAATGTGTCTTTTGTCGAGCGAGGTTGCGGGAGGTGGCACGTTGCGCGTTGGATCGGAAGCCATGGGAGGGTGTCCGCAAAACCGCGCATTCTACTGACGGCGGGTCTGGACTAAAGCGTTTTTTGTCCCTGGCGAGGTACTGTCAGCGGGGCGCGGTGCCCTTCAGCTGCAGATCCCTGAAATTGTGGCCCCGCGCACTCTGATACGCCGGACGGGCGTGCATCCGGTCCCGGTGCCGCGCGGCTGCTTCGGGCACCTCCGCCTTCACCATATCGCCCCAGTCGGTGGCGATCGCAAGCAGGATGTCGATCTCTGAAAAGGTACTGCCCCAGGCGAAGCCGTCGTCGGGTATGCGGGGAGCAGCCGCGGCAAACATGTCTTCGAAGTACGTGATCGATGAGGTGACGGCCGCCGGTGCTTCGCCGTAGATCTCGGGTAACCCGCCATGACGTCGTACGACGTACAGCGAGGTCGCATCCAGTTCCATCAGCAGGAACGACGCCCACTCATCGAACACCGCCTGCCCCTGCGCCGTGCGCTGATAGGCATCAACGGGGAGGGTGTCACTCAGGCGGCGGAGGTAGCGCATGATGGCGAAGCTCTCGGACACGGCGAAGCCGTCGTGCACGAGGGTTGGAATCTTGTGCTTGGGATTCAGGGCGAGGTAGCCGTCGGTGGTGGTCTCACCGGTTCGGGACTCGATGCGTCTGGTCTCGTAGCTGAGGCCCAGCTCGTGGAGCATCCAGTGCACGCGCAAGGTCCGTGTCGTGCCGACACCCCATACCTCCAGTTGGCCCACTTGGCCTGCGTCTCCCATGTGCCCTCCTTCGCGGCGGTTTCAGTATATCAATGCGTGGCGCTATCATTGCCGCCCTGTTTTCAGCGGATCGATCCATGCCAGGACCACTCGAAGGCGTTCGTGTCATTGACCTGTCAGCGGTGCTGTCTGGGCCACTTGCCGCCGGGATTCTGGCCGATCAGGGCGCGGACGTCGTCAAGGTCGAGACGCTCGACGGGGATATCGTGAGACGGATGGGCGGCAAGCCGGAAGGCGTGACCGCGGGCTTCCTGACCGCCAACCGCGGCAAGCGGTCCATCGCCGTCGACATCAAACGTCCGGAGGGGCTCGACATCGTCAAGCGTCTGCTGCGTGATGCCGACGTGCTGATNCAGAATTTCCGCCCGGGGGCCGTGGAACGCATGGGTCTCGGTGAGCCGGTTGTACGTGCGCTGAATNCGAAGATCATCTACGTCTCGATCAGCGGNTTCGGCGACNCGGGCCCGTACTCGGGAAAGCGCGTCTACGATCCGGTGATCCAGTCCCTGTCCGGTCTCGCGGACATCCAGCGTGACCGAGAGACAGGGCGGCCGATGATGATCCGCACCGTGATTCCGGACAAGACGACGGGACTGACGGCCGCCCAGGCGATCACCGCCGCACTCTACGCGCGCGAGCGCACGGGTCAGGGCGAGCACATCAGACTCGCCATGATCGACGCGATGATCGGGCTCGCCTGGGCTGAAGGGATGGCTGCCTATACCGTCGTCGGCAACGAGGACAAGGTGGCGCCGGAAACGCGTCCGGACCTCATTTACAGGACACTGGACGGTTACATTACGGCGGGAGCGGTGTCGGATGCCGAATGGCAGGGCATGTGTCGCGCGCTGGAGCGTGAGGACTGGCTCGAGGATGAGCGATTCCGGACGCCGGCCGGGCGTGTGCGGAACGCAACAGAACGGCTGCGCATGACCGCCGAAGTGCTTGCGACCCGCGCATCCGGCTACTGGATTCCAAGGCTCGATGCCGAGGGTGTGCCCTCGGCGCCGGTGCTGACCCGCAGGGAACTGCTGACCCACGAGCAGATTGTCGCCAACGAATTGATTGTCGAGATAGAACAGCCTGGGCTCGGCAAGGTGCGCCAGGCCCGCCCGCCGGCACGCTTTGCGACCACACCGGCCGCCATCGGAGGCCCGGCTCCCTTCCGTGGCGAGCACACCGAACAGATCCTCGGTGAGCTTGGGATGGCTCCGGGCGAGATTGTCGCACTGGTGGACGGGGGGGTGGTCGGCGTTGGTCGACCGGATCCGGCCTGAGACGGCCCATGCGGATGACCGTTTCCCAGCTGCGCGTCGAACGTCTTCTTGACGCGCCCATCGTCGCTCCATACTCGGATGCGTCCATCGGCACGAACATCCAGGGGCCGTCTCTGATCCGTGTCCCCGATTGGATACCGGACCCGCTCGGCCGCTACTACCTCTATTTCGCGGATCACAAGGGCCAGTACATCCGCCTGGCGTACGCCGACTCCCTGACGGGCCCCTGGCGTATTCACGTCCCCGGCACCCTGCAGCTTGGGGATTCACATTTCCCAATCGAACCCCTTACCGCTGATACGGCCGAGGTGGCACGCCTCGAGGCCCGGCGCAAGGCCGTGGGCGCCCGGCCGATGGAACACGACCTGCTGACCGAGATCACGACGCCTCACATTGCGTCCCCGGACGTGCACGTCGACGAGTCCGCGCGGCGCGTGGTGATGTACTTCCACGGCCTCGAATCGCTCGCTCGACAGGTCAGCCGGGTCGCCGTCTCGAGTGACGGGATTGCCTTCGAAGCGAAGCCCGAAGTGCTGGGTCGTACCTATATGCGTATCTTTAGGTGGCGCGGTGCGACGTATGCGCTGGCCATGCCCGGGCTGATCTACCGGTCCGCGGACGGGCTGACGGGTTTCGAAGCCGGGCCCACGTTGTTCAATCCCGACATGCGCCACAGCGCCGTCCTGCAACGGGAGGACCAACTGTTCGTCTTCTGGACGCAGGTTGGGGACAGTCCTGAACGGATTCTGCTCTCGACCATCGATCTCTCGCCGGACTGGCAGGACTGGCGCGAGACCGAACCGGTGGAAGTGATGCGTCCGGAGCGCCCATGGGAAGGTGCGGATCAGCCAGTGGAACCCTCGGTACGCAGTGTCGCCTACCGGCCCGTCAATCAGCTGCGGGACCCGGCAGTGTTCGTTGAGGAAGACGACGTCTACCTGGCGTATGCGGTGGCGGGTGAGGCGGGGATTGGCCTTGCGCGGGTTTGGCTGCCGGACTGATCTCACCCGTTCACGGCGTCCGCGCCCGTGCTCAGAACACCCAGTCCAGCGCCGAGTCAGATACCGTGATGACGACGGCTGCGATCAACGTGGTCTTGATCGAGTCGATCTCAAAATCCTCGATCAGCTGGTCCGTGATCCACAGCAGCCCCGCATTGATGACAAACGTGAAGAGCCCGAGCGTCAGGATGCCGAACGGCCGCGACAGAAAGGTCAGCAGGGAGCCCAGCGTGACGTTGATCAGTCCATAGACCACGGCGACCATGAGTGCCGTACCGTAGCTCGGTACTTCGAACCCCGGCATCGTTTCCGCCATCGCAAAGATGACCAGGGCCAACAGGAGAAAGTGCAGGATCAGGTCGAGCATCGTGAATCCTTGAACGGTGAACTCCTGGTTGAATCATTCAGGTTTCGTGCCAGCTGTCCGAATCCCGCTCGGAACGGAAGCGGGTTCTGAAAAATTATAAAAAACATATAGTTGGCGGGGTTGTCACGTTGCTGGATGCCCCGTGATGCGCCCCGCCGAAGCGAAACGCGTCAAATAGTGGGAATTCTCACCAACGCGACGTCTGCCTCACGCGGGCTGCGACCGAAGCGGGCGCGCGACGTCAGCAACAGCCACCGCCGTCGCAGCATGCCGTCGCCGTCGCGGGCAGACACCCGGCACCGCGCTCTTCTGTCTCGTGGTGCGTGTAGAACGCCTCCCAACGAAAGCCATCCGGATCGGCCGTCCAGCTCTTGTCCGACCGGGCATAGCAACAGTTCGTGCTGCCCTCGGGTAGGTAGGGGCCGTCCGTCGACTGCATCCGGTTGAACAGCGCATCGAGTTCGCCCTGCTCGTTAACCTGGATGCCCGCGTGGGTGACGCCCGGCGCGTCTGACGCCTCGACCACAAAGTTGACTCTCGGATCTTCCAGCATCCACTTTGCATAGTCGTCACGGACCGTGGTCGGCGCTGTGCCAAACAACGTCGAATAGAACTGAATGGACTTCTCGAGGTTGGTGACATTGAGGCTCATGTGGAGTCTCTTCATGGTTGGATCTCCTTCAGGTTCGATAGAGTGACGCCGCACTGACCGCCGCAGCAGTCTTCAAGCAAGTAGCCCACGAGCGAACGGACCGCACCCAGATCGGCGCAGTAGATGATCGATCGCCCCTGGCGACGACGGGTAAGGAGATGAGCCCGGCTCATCTCCTTCAGGTGAAATGACAGTGTTGGCGACGGGATGCCGAGACGTTCGCTCAGTTCCCCAGCCGCCAGCCCCGTCTGATCACCACACGGCGAGTGCGCCTGCACGAGTTCCCGGAAGATCGCGAGCCGGGTTTCCTGGGCAAGTGCCGACAGGGTTTGGATGGCGTGGTGTGTTTCCATATTTCGATAATAGTCGAAATATAAAGCTGAACGTCAAGGGGCCGGCGCGAACGGCCGGTGCAACCGGTAAACTGCAGCCTCTCGCGAGGCTCTGTCATGCGCTCCTCCTCAGTCTGTTCATCCACACGACGCCGGCACCCGGCGGGGCGCCTGCCACCTGTCGGTTCGGGTCGCGCAGCTTGAGCACATACTCCGGCGGCACGTGCCTAGTCATCCCGTGTTTCAACGAGGCAGGAAGACTGGACCCGCTCGAGGTTGCCGACCTCCTGCGATCGCGCAACGACCTCGGGCTCCTGCTCGTCGACGACGGCTCGACCGACGGGACGCCCCGCCTCTTTGCTGATCTCAGATCGCGCCATCCTGAGCAGCTCGATGTCATGCGGCTTCCGGTCAATCAGGGCAAAGGTGAAGCCGTCCGCCAGGGGTTGCTGCGGGCGATCGAAGGCGGCGCGACGGTCACAGGCTACGCCGATGCCGACTTTGCGACGCCCGCGTCGGAAATCCTCCGTTTGCTCGGCCTGTTACAGCAATCGGGTGCATCCGCGGTGTTCGGCTCCCGGCTGCTCAACCCCGGCGCGGGCATTCAGCGGTCGGGGGGGCGTCAGTTCATGGGCGCCGCGTTTGCTTCGCTCGCGCGTCGCATCGTCGGCCTGCCGGTTGCGGATACCCAATGTGGCGCGAAATGGTTTCGCGTCGATGGCGTCCTGGCGGCTGTGCTGGCGCGCCCGTTCATCTCGCGCTGGGCCTTCGACGTCGAACTGCTCGCGAGACTGCACCATACGCAGAGCGGCTGGGCGGCCGAGGCATTTGTGGAAGAACCGCTCGACATCTGGACGGAGATACCCGGCTCGAAACTGACGGTCAGCGCGAGGCTTGTGGCCCTGTCGGCACTGCTCGCGATCTGGCGGGACGTTCGCGGACTACGGAATGCGCGACGCCGGACAGTACCAAAGTGAGATGTCGTTGCTGCGTGCGATCTGGTCGCAGGTGTCACGGTACTGTTTCGACAGACTGTCGTACCAACGTTCCCTGACAGCCATATAGAGTGTCTCGCGTCGGCCGTAGAATAGCCGCCCGACGTGCCGTGTAAACGTCACATCGCCGGCGGTGTAGAAGGTCGCGGAGAATTTCGGGTTGCCGGTGTAGATCAGACGGCCGGGGTCGGTTGCGGCGCTACTCGTGATAGGTCCGGATGATCGGCCGCTGGTTGTATTTGTGCCCGGCATAGTAGCGCTCGTAACCAACGATCGAAGCTGCACCGAAGAGCACGACCATGGCCGTCGCGCCGCTGACGATCACGCGCCGACTGAGCACGGCAGTCAGGCACAACCCACACAGGATCGCGACCGCGGGCATTGCCGGCAGCACGTAGGTCACCAGAACGTTTCTGGCGAGCGTGAAGAACACCGCGGGAATCAGCGCCCAGCACATCAGGTAGACGAGCCAGTCGCGACTCACGTCACCCGTCAGGAGCAGCACCTTCCGACGCCACGCAGGTACCGCCAGCAGGATCCCTGCCGCGAGTGACCACGGCGCAGAGGCAACGATGAGAAATACCCAGACCGACCCACGGGGCATGTCTTTGACGGCGCCATAGGGGTCGCCCTCCCAGGTGGGCTCGGTGAACCGGCTGAAATGTTCACCGACAATGAAGTGCTCGAGGAAGCCGGACGTTGCCTGTTCCGCGAAGATGTACCAGGGCACGCCCACGATCAGCATGAGGGCGGGTCCGGTGATCCAGTGGAATGCCGTGAAAAAGGCGCGCCACTCGCCCCGAA
>PBVL01000081.1 GCA_002728675.1 Gammaproteobacteria bacterium | reverse complement strand
TACAACTGGCACCGACAACACGCCGGAATCGATTACCAATGCCCCATCAACACTCTGGGGATCAACATGAACAACCTACTGGCTTTACACAACTAGCTGGAACAGCACTCGCACTTCTGCGGCGCTGTAACCAAGGTTCAAAGAACCAGCCGATTCTCCGCGTACGCCGACTTCGATCTGGCAGGTGCATTCGGATTGATCTTCGCGCTCCCGCCCCAATACGCGTACACCATGGCATGGCGCGGTCGTTCCTCGACGACGTCAATGCTGAAGTGGATGACTTTCGTACTGTGCATCACCGCGTCGCCAGCGCGTGCCTCCACGGCCACAACGTTCTCGTTCTGTTCGTCGTAGTTCGGCAACGGGTAGGCATTGGGAAAGTCGCGCAGGTGCGAGCCCTTTTCGTAGTGCAGGCAACCGTTGTTACGGTCGATGTCGTCAAGCGCGATCCAGAGAGACACTCCGGATGGTGGTGTCAGGTAACTACCGATCGCATCGTAGTGAGGCATCGTCCGCTCAATCGATTTGCTCTTGTTGATCCAGGTCACGTTGTCTGGTGCGAGCCCGTCGCTGATGAGACGTTTCATCAACGGGATGTGCTTGCCGCCTTCGAGGTAATCACGAAACCAGGGGTCATCCTGATCTAGCCCCTTGATCACCCCGCCCGCGACGTCATCTAGGGCCTTGACCCTGCCCGCGTACTCCTCGCAATGAATGCGCATTTCGCGAAGCTCTTCGGCATTCAGATATCCCCGAAGAACGACGAAGCCGTCACGATCGAAGTCTTCTCTGAGCTTCTCCTCTTCTGTCTCAGTCAATTCCAAAGCCTGATCGTCAGCGTTCATTCGGTCCTCACTTGGGATCTTGGGTGTGAATTTGCAGCCCCTGAGGGCACCGCGTCAACGTCGACGGCCGGCGATAGTCGGCGCATATTGACGGCTGGCGTTCCCAAGCCGGGACGGCCTCGTGATTCCGCCGCCGCATTCAGCACGACATCGACAGTCGACGGTTAACGCTCCGTTGCCTGTTGTACGCGCAAGCGCCATTCCGACAGGGAAGGCCGGTGCGAGACGAGTTCGGCAAACTCAAGCGTAATGCCGCCTTCTATCCCGGTGTTGAACACCCCGTATATCGCAAAANCGGCAATGCCTGGCTGTTCTGCCTCGGGTTGGCTCTCATCGGATCGCCTGGCGACCAAGGAGGTATCGATGAGGACCTCCCATCAATCCGGGCCACCGGCACCTTTCCCGTACCCGGGTTGAGCGTACGCAACTCCCGGATAACGACGTACTCCTGATGCCGGTAATCGAGGCCCTTGTAGTCCGCCGCGGCCAGTAGCTTTACAACAAACGGCGGAACCGACGGACCGAATATTTCTGTCATTAGAGCGAGAACCGCGGATCAATAAATTGGGCTGCGGCCTGTGTACCAGAACGAAAAACGGGGCCACAAGGGCCCCGTTTTCGCTAGACCACTTTCGCACTGCCTCAGGTCGTGAGCCAGCCGTGCTCCTGCGGCTTCCGGTTCGACTGCAGGTCGAGCGTAACGTTGATCAGCGCGGGGCCGTCAAAGGCCATCGCCTCATCCAGGGCCGCACGCAGATCTTTGGGATCTTCGACGAAGATGCCCTTGCCGCCGAGCGCTTCCATCATGCCGTCGTAGCGAGCGCCGTAGGTCAGAATGCCGGGAGGCACCGTCTGGCCTTTCTTGAGGGGCCCGATGCCGCCGCCGATACCGCCATTGTTCANCACAATCAGCTTCACGGGCAGGTTGTAGCGAACCATGGTCTCGATCTCCATACCGGAGAAGCCGAAGGCCGAGTCGCCCTGCACCGATACCACAGGCTTGTCAGGGTTCGTGACCGCTGCGGCCACNGCGAAGCCGAGACCCACACCCATGGTGCCGTAGGTCCCCGCGTCCAGACGATGGCGCGGTTTGGCGTTCGGCATTTGCGTCCGGCCAATGTCCATCGTGTTGGCGCCTTCGCCGATGATGATCGCGTCATCGGTCAGCCACTCGCGGATGTCCTTGAACGCCCGATAGTAGTTCGACGGCGCGGTGTCGCTGTCGATCATCGGCTGGACCTGCGCCGCGTTGGCGTCTGCCTTCTCTTTGAGGGCCGTCCGCCAGGGCGTATCCGCCGGGTAGAACCACTGACGGTCGTCGAGCGCGCGGTTGAGCTGGGACGTCACCGCCCTACCGTCGCCAACGAGCGCAACCTCAGCCGGTACGTTGCGGCCNATCTCTTCCGGGTTGATGTCGAGCTGGATGACCTTCACGTCTTTGTTGAAACGCGGCGGCAGTCCAAAGTGCATGATCCAGTTGAGCCGCGCACCCATCAGCAGCACGACGTCCGCTTCCTTGAGTGCCAGCGAGCGCGCAGCGCCCACCGACAGCGGATCTTCGTCCGGCATCACACCTTTGCCCATCGGCGAAGCGAGGAACGGGAGCTGGGTGCGTTCGATGAACTCGCGCACTTCGTCTTCCGCGCGTGACCAGGCCATGCCTTTACCGACGATGACGAGCGGACGTTCGGCACCCTCAAGTGCGGTCAGCGCTTCTTCGACCAGAGCAGGATCGGTGAACGCGCGAGGCGGCTCGCCAACGGTCTCAGCTTCCTCGACTTTGTCCTCGTCACATTCCTGACGAATGATATCATCCGGGAAGTCGAGGTAGACCGCACCTGGACGGCCGAAGATCGACGACTTCACAGCCTGCGCAACGTAGAAGGGGATNCGGTGGCCGTCTTCGATCTGGTGTGAGTATTTGCAGTAGGGCGCGGCGAGTTCGACCTGACGCTCCTCCTGGAAAGCGCCCATGCCGTTCTGATAGACGGGCGATGCGCCGCCGATGAGGATCATCGGCCAGCAGTTTTCTTTGGCGTTCGCGAGACCCGGGAACGCGTGGATCACGCCGGGGCCGGACACAGTGAGGCACGCCTGCGGGCGTCCCGTGAGATAGCCGGCCGCGTGCGCCGCGTAGCTCGCGGATTGCTCGTTACGCATGCCAATGTAGGTAATCCCCGCCTTCTGCGCCTCGGCAGCGACACCCTGCACCGGGAAACCCACGATGCCAAACATGTAGTCGACGCCCTGNTGCTTGAGCGCCCGGGCCATGAGGGTTGCACCAGTTACAGTACCCACATTCTTGTCCTTGTTAGATTCGTGAAGGGCGTAAACTACCAAACCCGGGCACGGTTGGCGATGCCACAAACGCCCGGCTGTGCCNACCCCCTTTGATACACTCAGCCGCCTATTTGCTGCAGGGGACTGCACATGCCGGGTGCTCTCGAAGGATTCCGCATCTGCGACTTTACGGGACAGCTCGCGGGNGCCGGCGCTACGAAGTGGCTCGCGTCATTCGGCGCCGAGGTGATCCGCATCGAAGACCCCGAACGCCAGGGCCGCTGGGACATCNTGCGCGGTACGGCNCCCTACAAGGACGAGCGCCGCGGCATCAATCTCGGCGGGGCGTTCAATAATCACAACACCGACAAGATCGGCATCACCATCAACACCCGGACGGCGCAGGGCAAAGAGATTCTCACGCGACTCCTCGAGATCTCCGACGCGGTGACCGAGAACTTCGCCAAAGGTGTATTGGACAGATGGGGCTTCGGTTACGANGCGCTGAAGGCGATCAAGCCGGACATCGTCTACGTCTCGAACTGCGGTTTCGGCCACGTCGGGCCTTACAGCGACTTCAAGACCTGGGGCCCGATCGTACAGGCCGTCTCCGGACTCACGTTCACGTCCGCATTGCCCCACCAACCCCCCGCNGGTTGGGGCTACTCCTACATGGACCACACCGGCGGCTACTACATGGCGATGGCCATCCTGCTCGCGCTCATCCACCGCCAGCGCACCGGCGAGGGCCAGTGGGTCGACCTTGCCTGCACCGAGTCCGCGCTCAGCCTGCATGGTCCGGCGCTGCTCGACTGGACGGTGAACAACAATCCAACCCGCAAGGATGTGCAGCCAAGCAGCAACCGCAGCAACTTTGCGCCGATGGCGCCGCACGGGATCTACCCGGCGCTCGGCGAGGACGAGTGGATCGCCATTGCGTGCCGCGACGACACAGAGTGGCAAACGCTTGCGGGGATCATCGACGAGCCCTGGTGCCGGGATGCCACCTACGCCGCGCTCACGGGCCGACTCGCCGCCGAAGATCAGATTGATGAGCGCATCGGCATGTGGACCGAGCGTCAGAACAAACATGAGCTCTCCGAGCAGTTGCTGCAGGCGGGACTCCCCGCTGCACCCGTGCAGACACCGGAGGAACGCGTCGATCTCGATCCCACCACCGGCNACTTTGGCCTCTGGCCAACGGTCGAACACAGCGAGATGGGCGACGTGCGCGTTGACGGACAACCGGTGCACCTGTCCGAGACCGACTGGTCGATCACCCGCGGCGGCCCGTGCCTGGGCGAGCACACCGACGAGATTCTCACCGGCCTGTTGGGGTATTCCGATGACGAAGTCGCGGCGTTCCGCGAGGAGGGCGTGGTATGACAGCACTCAAGGGATTCCGTGTNCTCGAACTTGCGAATGAGCGCATCGCTTTTGCCGGCAAACTGCTTGCNGACATGGGCGCAGACGTCATCCTGATCGAGCCCAAAGGGGGTGACCCCAGCCGCGCCTACCCACCGTTCCTCGACAACGAACCGGGAGACGACCGCAGCCTGTATTGGTGGCACTACCACACGAGCAAGCGCGGCATCACGCTGGACCTTGATGACCCTGCGGACGCCGAACGATTCAGGAAACTGATCGAAACCTCGGACCTTTTGCTCGAAGCAGAACCAACCACACGGCTGGCAGACCTCTGTCTCGACTACGAGGACCTGAAGGCCATTCGGCCCGACCTGATTCACGTCGCCATGACACGCTACGGCCGCAACGAACCCCGTTCCGATCTGCCGGCGACAGACCTCACGATCATGGCGGCCGGCGGCCCGCCCTGGAGTTGTGGGTACGACGACCATTCACTGCCGCCTGTCCGGGGCAGCGGCAACCAGGGTTACCACACCGGTTGCCACTTCGCGGTGATGAGTGCACTCACCGCGCTGCTGCATCGCGGCGTGACGGGGACCGGGCAGTTCATCGACGTCTCGATGCACGCGGCCTGCAACGTCACGACCGAGGCGGCAAGCTACAGTTGGCTGGTTGCCGAAAGCACCGTGCAGCGCCAGACGGGCCGGCACGCGAGTGCAACTCCATCCCGGGAAACGCAGTCCATGTGCGCCGACGGCCGTTACGCCAACACGGGCGTTCCGCCCCGCCAGCCCCGCGAGTTCGCGGCGCTCTTTGGCTGGCTCAACGAACTCGGCCTTGCGGAACAATTGCCGGAAGCCGTGTTCCTCGAAATGGGCGCCAACTGGGAAGGTCCGTTCGATCTGTCGCTGCTCGGGACCGACGACACGATCACCGCCATCTTCGGCGCTGGCCGGGATGCGCTGGAACTGATCTCGTCGACCGTGTCGGCGCAGGACTTCTTCATCGGCTGTCAGCGCGCGGGGCTTGCCGTGGGTGTCGTCAACGCACCCGAGGAGGCGTTCGAAGACGAGCATTTCAAGGCGCGCGGGTTCCAGGTCGAAGTGACCCACGAAGACCTTGACCGAACGTTCCGTTACCCGGGCGCGCCTTATGCGCTGCCGGCGAGTCCGTGGGGAATCTCACGACGCGCGCCACAGCTTGGTGAGCACAACGACGAGATCCTCGGTGCCTTGTAGGGCGCCCGGGCGCTATCCGACCATCGTGGAGATGACGCCCGCCGTGTTCTCGTAGTGGACCATGTGGCCGCCTGGCACAACGTGTGATTCCGCGTTCGCGATCCCTGCCGAGAACGCCTGCAGATAGGCCTCGGGCGTCAATGCGTCAGCATCGCCCCAGATCAGGGTTGTTGGCGCTTTGATCCGATACAGCCGCTTCGCCAGTCCGCGGTCCGGGATGGGGAAGAGCAGCTTGCCCGCCATCCCCAGCCTGTTGGCGTTCCCGACGAGAAACTCGGTCAGGAACTCCGCGTCGTTGAAGTCGCCGCCTGAGCCCAGCAGTTCGTGACCGCGCTGGGCATCGTTGAAGAGCAGCTCCGGGAGCTGATAGGGCAGCGTCGCGAACAGATCCGGCACCGGCTGCGCATCGACCCACAGTCCAAGCGACCCGATGAGAGTCAGCCGTTCGACATCGTTGGGTGCCAGCGCCGCCATCTCGGCAGCGATCATCCCGCCCATGCAGTGCCCCGCAAGGATGGGCCGGGTCAGACCAAGCGCATCGATGACGTCAAAGCCGTGCATGGCAAAGGCGAACACCGAGTCGATCGTGTCCTGACCGGTCGAGTCTTCGTAGCCCGGCAGTACCGGCGCGTGAACACGATAGTGACTCGACAACGCCGCAAGAAACGGATCGTTGGGTAACAGACCGGTCACGCCGTGCAAATACACGAGGTCGGGGCCATCGCCACCGACGTAAACCCTGACGTCGCAACCAAGCGGCGTCGAGACGCGTATCGATTCCATCACGCGCCCCCGACGGCCGGAGCGGCCGCTCGCTGAGCCTGCTCCTCGAGCGGAGAGCACCAGAACCGGTTGTCGTCCGCATACTCCGGCCACTCGTTCCTGAGGTGCGGCATGA
>PBVL01000080.1 GCA_002728675.1 Gammaproteobacteria bacterium | reverse complement strand
AGCATGATTGAGACTCTGGCCCTATGGTACGGGCCGCGGCGTTCAGGCCGACTTGCGGAACTGATCGAGCACGCGGGAAAGAATTTTCGGATTCATCACCACCTTGTGAAACACCTCATCTGAGCTGGTGCTGTCGTCGATGGCGTCACCGTGGAGCTTGCCCACGCGTCCTTCGCGGATCACGAGCTCACGTTCCTTGCCCCTGGTGTCCGGGTACTTGCCAAACAGCAGAGTCTCCGGCTTGTCGTTGATTCGGACCGACAGCTTCTTCAGCGGGATTTCGGACATGAACTTCCGGAACCCGGCCTTGTCGAGGAGGATGCCACCGACGTTGTAGCGCGCATAGGTTCGACCCTTCTCGCCCCGGACGGGATCCTCGTCGTGGATCTCGTACACCTCGACATTGAAGCTGCTGCCCGCCGCGAGTTCGCGCAGGTGCCATGAACAGGACGACAGCCTGTCAGCCTCACCAATGGCAGGCGAGATCATGATCGGCGTCGACTCGTCCCGGAGGAACATCGGGCGCTCGTCCAGAAACGCGATGCCGATTCCAATTTCGAGCAGAGGCTGCTTCATCTGTCGCGAATGGGCGTTCTTGGCGTTCACCACTTCCAGCATTGCCCGCGCCACTCCGCACGCGCGCGACACACCGAACCATTGCTCCGGATACAGATCCTGCTCATAAAGCGAGAGAATCACGGCGTCACCTTCGATGAACACCTTGTGGGCGCCGTAGTCCTCCAGCAACTCGGTGATGGGCCCGAAGAAGCGCTCGGAAAAGTAGCTTGCAGGGTTCAGCCCGCGTGCGAGCAGCTCACTCGTCACCGTCGTCGAGCCGCGTACATCAGCTTTCACGATGGTGTAGTGGACGTTTTGCGGCTCTTCAGCGGCACCGGCAAGTGCCTCTTCGGCGGCGAACATCTGGTAGAGGGATCCTGCCGACCTGAGCGATTCGATCTCCTCCGCGTCTGTCCGGAGCGTAATCCGGTTGAACATGCGGTGCGCGAACCTGAAGTACTTCAGGTGCGGCCAGTAGCGGCTGTAGTCGGTGAGCAGTGCGAGCGTCAGTTCTTCCGCGTCGTCGTCGCCCTGCTCTTCCGACGTTTCGGCAAGTTCCTCGAGGAATTCCAGCAACTGTTGGGCACCCTCCTGACTCTTGTCTATCTTGCCCAAGAGCTTCTTTTTATCACGACCCGCCGCATAGGCCGCCGCATCCTCGATGTCCAGCGACTGGCTCATGCGAATGCTCCAGCGCTCGCGCATGAGCCGGCTGGCCGCCACGCGGCGCAACCCGCCTTCTCCACCCAGGGCCCCCCACATCGACTCGCCCACCTTGTCGAGCTTCCTCAGATCACCCCGCAGCGACCACCACTGACGGTAGCCGTCTGCTTCCCTGACGCGGTCCGCCATCTCATCGTGCGCCGACTGATCGAACAGCACTTCGAAGTTCCCCGGTTGATCGAGCCAGCTGAAGGTTTCGGAGACCGCGTCGTGCTGGTCAACCGCCCGGCCGAGGATCGACTGAGACGCGAACAGACCGCCAAACTCGTCGTAAATCTCGGACTCGCCTTCCTCTTCCTGAAGGAGGGCGGGTGTCTGCTGGTCGGCAAATGACTCCCGGGCAATCCGCTCGATCGCGACCGTCGCCTTGCCGAATCCCTCGGCGCCGCCCGCCCACACTGCATAGGTGTCCATCAGCAACGCGGGCTCGTCGGGCCTGGCCGCGGACAGCATGGGATTGAACAGGACGTTCACCGATTCGCGCATCTGGTCGCCCAGAAACTGCTCGCGGAGTTCGCGCAACTGGTTCACCTCCACGCGATGCAACTGGCGGAACAGCACGCGGCAGATCCGGTGCTGATACTCGTTTCGGTGCTTGCGGAAATGCGCGAATTGCTCTTGCGTGGTCAGCAGGCTGCGCGAACCTGAGTACTGCTGCTGCGCCAGGGTCTCTTCGAGCCGCGCGACCACCGCGTCAAGCTTCTCGCGCACCTGTTGCAGGACATACTTCACGGGCGCGAACTGAAGGACGAGGAGTTTCTCGGGCGAAAGATCGGTCTTGCACCGGTGCAGGGTCGACCATCAGGTCGAGGTACTTCGCCCGCAGATCGTCGAGGGGTTCGGAGTTCCCCGTCAGCAGACGTTTGCCGGACACGACCCGGCTGACCTGCTCCTCGGTCACGGTCACCACGTGCAGCGCGAACGCGGTCGAAAGCTCGACGTCGACATGGTAATTGTCGAGGCCCCGTCGAAGGCCACGCAAATCAACTTCCAACGGCGCCGGCGAGCGGATTCGGTTGGTCAGATCGGCAACGCTTGACGGCTCTGCAGACAACCCAGTTCCTTGTCGGTTCACGGGAGAGGCGGAAGCTGGCCAGCGGAGCGGCAACCGCTCGTCGGACTCACCGCAACGCTTCCATCGCGGCCGGTATACCGAGGGCCACGCGCGTCAGTCAAGCACATGCCGACGATCCGGCAATGCAGACTCACGAAACAGCGGAAATGATCCAGTGGTCCGGGTCTCCCCGTGGTCAGCCTGAAGCGGGCCCGATCCGTACGGGCTGTCGCCTCGCCCCCCAGTCCCCCGGGCTCTGTTCGAAGACACCGGGGACCGACTCACCGCACTGAGCGCAGCATGATCCTTCGAGGCCCCAGGCACCGAGTTCGTACCAGTCGCGCTCGATGAGCAGATGACCACATGCGTGACACCAGGTCGAGCCACCGTCGCTGTCGTGTACGTTGCCGGTGTAGACGTGGTGCACACCGTTCGCTCGCGCAACAGACCGGGCGCGGGTCAACGTGGCCGCCGGCGTTGCCGGCCGGTCAAGCAGCCGATAGTCAGGATGGAAGGCCGTGAAATGCAGCGGGACGTCGCTGCCCAACTCATCGACGATCCAGCGGCTCATCGCTTCCAGTTCGGCGTTGCTGTCGTTCTCCCCCGGAATGAGCAGAGTCGTGATCTCGAACCACACGTCAGTCTCGTGCCGGAGATACACCAGCGTATCGAGCACATCCGCAAGATGTCCGCCGCACACCTTGTGATAGAAGCGTTCGGAAAACGCCTTCAGATCGATGTTCGCAGCGTCCATCGCCCCGAAGAATTCCGCTCTTGGCTCCGGGCATACGTAGCCTGCGGTGACGGCAACCGACCGTACACCGCGCGCCGACGCCGCCTGCGCCACGTCGATCGCATATTCGTGAAAGATCACAGGTTCGTTGTACGTGAACGCGATGCTGCGCGCGCCCAACTCCGCGGCCGCTGCGGCAAGCTGATCGGGCCCCGCCTCCGCGGACAGCGTATCCATTTCCCGGGACTTGCTCATGTCCCAGTTCTGGCAGAACTTGCAGGCGAGATTGCATCCGGCGGTGCCAAAGCTCAGCACCGGCGTTCCCGGGAGGAAATGATTGAGCGGCTTCTTCTCGATCGGGTCGACACAGAATCCGCTGCTCCGCCCGTAGGTGTTGAGTACGATCTGGCCGCCCTCACAGCTGCGCACAAAGCAAAGGCCCGCCTGACCGTCCCGCAGCCGGCAGGCCCGGGGACAGAGATCACACTGCACCCGACCGTCGCCGGTCTTGTGCCAGTAGCGCGTCGTGTGACCGCGCGGTGTGGTGCGATCCTCCGGGAGGCGTCCCTCCGTCAAGACGCCAGGTCAGAATCGACGACATATGGTCTCCATGAGGCATGACGCCTTGCCGCCAATTATGCACAATCGCCGTTTGGAGTCCTGGAGGGCAGACACCCATGGCCGACCGCCCGGCCGCAGTAGCCGGTACCTTCTACGAAGGCGACAGCCGTGCACTGCGCGACAATGTGGGCCATCTTCTGGCCGCTGCCGGCGGCGCGCTGGCAAACCCCAACGAAGACCGGAACCCCAAGGTTCTGATTGCACCGCACGCGGGTCACGCGTATTCCGGCGAGATTGCCGCCAGCGTCTACGCCAGGCTGATCAATCCTGACCGGATTCGGCGCGTAGTCCTGCTGGGCCCGTCCCACCGCGTCGGCTTCCGCGGCATCGCGACGAGTACCGCAAGTCATTACAGAACGCCGCTTGGTGTAATTCCGCTTGCGCCGGTATCCGATCTCGCGGGTCTCGACGGCGTCGGCGCACTGGACGACGCTCATGCGGAAGAACACTCCCTCGAAGTCCATCTGCCTTTCCTGCAGGTAACACTCGGCACATTCGAACTCTTACCGCTCGTCGTCGGCGACGCCTCGCCCGATCTCGTCGCGGCGGTCATCGACAGGCTCTGGGGGGACGACGCAACGCTGATCGTCGTATCAACTGACCTTTCGCACTTCCACGACCACGCCACCGCGAGCGCGCTCGACCGGCGGACGGCCGATCGCATCGCCGCATTTGACGACACCCTGCGCGGAGAGGACGCCTGCGGCGCCAGACCGGTCAACGGTCTGCTGCGTCTGGCCCGACGCCGCGAGCTAGAGATCGAGGAAGTCGACGTGCGGAACTCCGGCGACACCACCGGGGACCGGAGTCGCGTCGTGGGCTACGGCGGCTGGGCGCTGTTCGAACGCGTCGGCGACAAATCCTCGCGGGCACCCCTCGATCGCCATGAGCAGGCACTCCTGTTGCAGGTTGCCCGTGACTCGATCGTCGAACTCCTCAACGGCAACAAGCGGTACCGGGTCGAGTTGGGCCGCTTTCCAGCGAGCCTGAAGGCCCTGGGCGCGAGTTTTGTCACGCTGGAGAAGCAGGGACAGCTACGCGGCTGCATCGGCTCACTCGTCGCCCATCGCGAACTCGTGGCGGATGTCGCGCACAACGCCCAATCTGCGGCGTTTCGCGATCCCCGCTTCCCCGGCCTGACCCTCGCGGAGTACGCGCAGATCGACCTGCATATCTCTGTGCTGTCCGCGCCGGAGCCTTTCCCGGTCGAGTCCCGCGAGGCCCTGATCGACGCCCTGCGGCCTGGCGTGGACGGTCTGATCCTGAGTGAAGGCGGGCGACGCGCGACGTACCTGCCGTCGGTCTGGAGCCAACTCCCCGAGCCCGACCGTTTCGTGTCCGAACTGCGCCGCAAAGCAGGTCTCTCGCCTGACGGATGGAGCCCGCAAACCGTCATGGAGCGCTATACGACTTTCGAGTTCAGCTGATGACCAATCTGGTCAGTTCTGGTTTGCCGACAGAGTTCGAGACCGGGAATCTGCTGGTCCGACGATATCGGCTCGACGACGACGATGCCCTCTACGGCGCCGCACGCGCCTCGATCGCGGAAATCCACCCGTTTCTGCCCTGGTGTCACCCGGACTACGCGATGACCGACGCGCGCGAGTGGCTCGCCCAGATCACCCCGTCGTGGGTTGAGGGCATCTACACCTTTGGGATCTTCGACCGGAGCGGACGGGACCTGCTCGGCAGTGTCGGCCTCAGTCCCGTCGACGAGCACCCGGTTACGAACCTCGGTTACTGGATTCGCTCGGACGTGACCCGGCGCGGCGTCGCGACCGAGGCGACCGTCGGCCTCGCCCGCCACGCCTTCGCGCACCTGGATCTCCAGCGCATCGAGATCATCATGTCCGTACGCAATCTGCCGAGCCGCCGGGTCGCCGAGAAGGCCGGTGCGACGTTCGAGGGCACATTGCGTTCCCGGCTGATGCTGCACGGCGAAGCGCACGACGCACATTGCTTCTCGCTCGTCCGTGGAGACCTCTGAACCCGGCAAATGCCGCGCGCATGGTCTGGCCCGACAGATTCTGAGCCGGAGCCGTCACGCTGACGGATCTGATGGCGCCCGGTGGCAACGTCAAACCCATGGTGCTGTCCCGCGCCGTGGATGCCACGCGGAGCACCGTGTGTTGTCGAACGGCAACAGCTGTCGCCTTCCGCTGAAATGCCAAACGGGAGGAGGCGCCCCCAACCGGGAGCGCCTTGCGTGGTGCTCAGCGTCCCGTGAATTCAGGCTTGCGGCGTTCGAGAAACGCCTTGACGCCTTCCTCGAAGTCTTCGCTCGCAAATAGCCCGCCGAGGTGAACCATCAGGTGGTCGACAGCGGTGTCGTAGGACTCTTCGAGTCCCATGCGCATCATCCGCTTCGTCGTCTGCACGGCGAGCGGCGCGTTGTCCGCGATCTCCTCCGCCCATTCGAGCGCGGTGTCCATCAGTTTGTCATCCGGCACCACCGAATTGACGATGCCCATGTCGAGCGACTCCTGGGCGTCGACCGTCCGGCCCCGGTAATAGAGCTCGGCCGCTTTCGCCCAGCCAATCAGACGCGGGAGCAGCCAGGTGCCGCCACTCTCCGGCACGACGTTGCGCTTCGCGGTCACCGCCGCCATCTTGCCGGACTCCGCCATGATGCGGATGTCGCAGAGCAGCGTGATGTCCATCCCGTATCCCGCCGCGGCGCCGTTGATTGCACACACGACCGGGGTATCGATGCTCCACATGACGTTGATCGGCGCGTCGCGAAGGTCGAACAGTTGTCGGGGCGGCCGGTTCTCTCCGGACTTCGGCTTGCCGCCGATGCCGCCTTCGCCAACCGCGACCAGATCCAGCCCGGAACAGAATCCGCGTCCCGCTCCGGTGAGGATGATGCAGCGGATTTCCGGGTCCTTGTTCGCTTCGACCATCTTGGCCGACAGTTCGTTGAGCATGTCCCGGCTGATGGCGTTGAGTCGCTCGGGTCTGTTCAGCGTGATGATCGCAATGCGACCGCGCTGCTCGACCAGCAGTTCTTCGGTGTTGGAGGGGGTCAGGGTCATCGGTGTTCTCCAGGTGGCCCGTCAGAGGGCAGAGGTTAAAAAAGCCTTCAGGTCGTCGACGACCTTGGATCTGTGACGTATGAAAGCAGCAAACCCAAGAATAATATCGACATGGCCGATACTTGGGTACAGATGCAGTGTCACGGGTACGCCGAGGGGCGTCAGCCGCTCCGCAAGGTTGCGGGACTGTCGCGGCCTTACCCGTCGGTCCTCCTGTCCGTGCAACAGCAGCACGGGCGGGGCATCCGGGCGCGCGAACCGGATCGGCTGCGATGCGGGCCAGGCTGATTCCGGACCGAACAGGTCTTCATGCAGGGACTCTCGAAACGGCATGAAATCGTATGGGCCCGCGAGCCCGATCACGGCGGATACCCGATCAGCCTGTTCGCCAAGCAGTTCGCGGTTCATCGTCAGCAGCATCGCGATCTGCGCGCCCGCACTGTGCCCTGCGAGGACGATCGGCCGATCGCCGGCGACGTGAGCGAGGACGTGATGCACGGCCGCGATCGCGTCTTTGCTGATCTCATCGAAACGCACCTCGGGGTAGAGGCGATAGTCCGGGACCGCAACATCGCATCCGAGCCTGCGGAACGTGTCCGCAACGAAGCGGTAATCGCGCCGCGCACCACTCGTCCAACCGCCACCATAGAAGAAGATGACAAGCGGTCTATCCGACTCCGGCTCACCCCAGTAGTCCACCGCGTGCCGGGTATGCGACCCATGCTGCAGGGTCGCAGGGGCCCCGAGCGATGCCCGGGCCAGGCCGTTCAGCACTTCGAGGCCCAGCCGTTGTCCGATTGCCTTGATGTTCAAGAGGGTTGCGGCTTGGCGGAAAAGAAGCGCGCACACTAACGATCCTTGCTGGTTGCCACAACCATGCCTCCACAACCGTGCCCGGCCGCCGGGTATGATTGCATCACCGCAGCCTGTAATCCTGCCCATGGCAAACAGTGCCATCACAATGCTGGCGCTGGATCTGGACGGCACGCTTGCCGTCGCGGACCACCGGATCCTTCCGCGCACGCGCGACGCCCTGGCCGAACTTCACGGCGAGGGCGTCGAGGTTGTCATCGCAACCGGACGCAGATATCGAACCACGACCTGGGTCATGGAGAACCTTGGGTTCGACGTGTTCGCCATCTGCAACGGCGGAGCATTGGTCAAACATCCGAATCGCAGCACGCTTCATGCGGACGAGTTCGGGCGCGATCGCCTGCGCCAGATCGTCACCCTCGCCCGCGAATCGGGCTTTACGATTCTCGTCCAGCAGGACTCGCCGGGGCTTCGCGGGCCGGACTTCCTCGTCGACAACGCGCTTGCCTGGAACCCGCATGTCGAACGTTACGTTGCGACGAACAGGCAGTGGGCCACAAGCGCCGATCTCATGGATCCTCCCCGGCATTGCCTGCTTGCCGCCACCTTCGATGACGAGGCCCGGGTCAGGGCATTCGCAGGCCGGCTGCACGATTCGTTTCCGGCTGAGCTCAACACAGTCATCGTTCCGGACTACCAGAAGCGCGGCTGGTACTGTGAAATCACGAAGGTGTCGGTCACCAAATGGACGGGGCTGCTCCAGGTTGCGGGCGGCCTTGGGCACGGACCGCACCAGATCTGCGCGGTTGGCGATCAGATGAACGACATGTCGATGGTTTCAGCGGCAACCCACGGCGTCGCGATGGGCAACGCCGTTCCGGAACTCAAGGCGGCGGCGCGCGTCGTCTGCGGTCACAACGACGCTGACGGCCTCCTCGACGTCGTCCGGTACATCCGTACCCACAACGGCTGAGCTGCACCTTGCCCACTTCACCGCTCTGGCTGTTCGGCTACGGTTCGCTCATCTGGCGTATCGACTTTCCATTCGAAGAAAGGCGAACGGCCGCGCTTGGCGGATGGACCCGACGCTTCTGGCAGCGGTCGACAGATCACCGCGGCACCGTGGCCGCACCCGGCCGCGTCGTCACCCTCATTCCGGACGCCGCCGCCGTTTGCTGGGGCGTGGCCTACCGTCTGCCCCTGGAGAACCTCGACCGAACCCTTGCGGACCTCGACTATCGGGAAAAGAACGGTTATCAGCGTCAGTCCGTCACGCTCGAAACAGCGACTGGGCCCCTCGACGGTATCGCGTACGTCGCGGACGAGGCGAATCCGCACTTCGAACAGTCGTCGATCGAGATCATGGCCCCCGTCATCGCGAGGGCGGCAGGCCCGAGCGGGGCCAACAGGGAATACGTCTTCGAACTGGAGGCGGCGCTCGCCGCCCTGTCGCAGCCCGACCCGCATGTCACGGAAGTCGCCCACGCGGTTCGTACGGAAGTGGGCGGCAGCACCAACAGAGCATGATGGGTTCGGCATAACGCAAGACCCGCGCCAGAGGCGCGCGTCCGTTACTCACCGTCATCACCCCGAAGGGCGTGTATCAGGCGACCGTCCAGGTATGGCCTGCACGCAGCAGCGCATTCATGTCCGGCTTGGACTTCACCTCGCGGACGGAAATCCGCTGGTCGTGCACGGAGTCGACGTAAGACTCGGCAGGGTTGCAGTAGATCACGCCAACCGGCTCAGGGAAGTCGGGCCCCCTGAGTGATGCGAGCATCTGCGCCAGCACCTTGTTGGTCTCATCGTGCACGACGAGGTCGTCCTCGGTGATGCCATCACCCAGCGTCACGACTTCGAGCTGCATGCTCCGGGCGTTGAACCGCAGGCCTTTGTCACCCTCTTTACCGAACACGAGCGGCTTGCCGTGCTCAAGGATCAGGCGGGACTCGGCCGCACTCTTCTTGTCTTTGATGTAGTCGAACACGCCGTCGTTGTAGACCGGACAGTTCTGGTAAATCTCGACAAAGGACGCGCCCTTGTGCTCATGCGCGCGCTTCAGCACCTCGCCCAGCGGCTTGAGGTCGGTGTCGATGGAGCGCGCGACAAACCGCGCGTTGGCGCCAAGGGCCACGACGCAGGGAGAGAGCGGCAGGTCGACGGAGCCGTCCGGGGTCGAAGGCGACTTCGTACCCACCTTGGAGGTTGGCGAGTACTGCCCCTTGGTCAGGCCGTAGATCTCATTGTTGAACAGCAGGATCTGTAGGTCGACGTTGCGACGCAGCACGTGCAGCATGTGGTTGCCGCCGATCGACAGCCCGTCACCGTCGCCCGTGACGACCCATACGCTGAGCTCCGGATTCGCAAGCTTGGTCCCGGTCGCGATCGCGGGCGCGCGGCCATGAATCGTGTGAAACCCGTAGGTTTCCATGTAGTACGGGAATCGCGAAGAACAGCCGATACCCGAGATGAACACGTGGTTCTCACGTGGCACGTCAAGTTCGGGCATCGTTTTC
Source organism: Gammaproteobacteria bacterium (assembly GCA_002728675.1). Classification (GTDB taxonomy): domain Bacteria; phylum Pseudomonadota; class Gammaproteobacteria; order Pseudomonadales; family Azotimanducaceae. The sequence continues at coordinate 11,042 of PBVL01000080.1, read as the reverse complement.
TGAACCGCCTTGAGAATCGCGTAGTCCCCGCATCCGGGGCACCAGCGAACTTCCTGATCGGTTTCGAAATCCTTGAGCGTCAGCTTCTCGGGAGCATTCATAGACGGTTCTCCATTTCTGCGACGATCGCTTCCTCGATCTCCGCAATCTTGAACGGCTGGCCGGACACCTTGTTCAGGCTGTGCGCGTCGATGAGGTATTGGGTGCGGAGGAGATGCACGAGTTGGCCGGTGTTCATTTCCGGAACCAGTACGTGATCGAACCCGCTCAGCAGTTCGCCAAGGTTGGCCGGCAGCGGCCAGATGTGTCTGATGTGGATGTGCGACACTTTGTGGCCAAGGCGCATCGCGCGCTTGACGCCCTGGTGGATGGCACCAAACGTCGATCCCCATCCAACGACGGCGATGTCTCCGGTCGTGTCACCCATCGCAACGGTCTGGTCCGGAATGTCGCGGGCGATGTTGTCGACCTTCGCCTTGCGCGTGTCCGTCATCTTCTGGTGGTTCTCGGCATCGTACGAGATGTTGCCGGTCTCGTAGTCGCGCTCGATTCCCCCGATCCGGTGTTCCAGACCTGGCGTCCCCGGCTTGGCCCAGACGCGGGCAAGTGTTTCCGGGTCGCGATTCGCAGGAGTGAAGCCTTCAGGGTCGGTCGCGTATTCCACAGGGAACGGTTCATAGTCGTTGAAGTCCGGCACGTGCCAGGGCTCAGACGCGTTGGCCAGATACCCGTCCGTCAGTATGACCACCGGCGTCCTGTACTTGGTCGCGATGCGCGTTGCCTCGATGGCGACGTCAAAGCAGTCCGAGCAGGTGGAAGCGGAGATCACGGGAAGTGGCGTGTCAGCGTGGCGACCGTAGAGGGACAGGAAGAGATCCGACTGTTCGGTTTTGGTCGGCAGGCCGGTGGACGGGCCCCCGCGCTGACTGTTGACAATCAGCAGCGGCAGTTCTGTTGCGCATGCGAGAGCGATCCCCTCACCTTTCAGCGCAATCCCCGGGCCGGAGCTCGACGTGATCCCGAGCGAGCCCGCGAAGGATGCCCCGATCGCGGCACACACAGCGGCAATCTCGTCTTCCGCCTGGAAGGTCGTCACTTCGAACTCTTTGAGCCCGGACAACGTGTGCAGAATACTCGACGCAGGCGTGATCGGATAGGACGCGAACACCAGCGGCACCTCGGCCAGGAGCCCGCCGGCCACGAGGCCGTACGACAGCGCTTCGGTCCCGGTCGTATTGCGATAGAGACCCGGGGTCACTTCAGCGCGGGGGACCTTGTAGATCTCGAGACCGCTCGGCAGTTCCGCGGTCTCAGCGTACGCGTGCCCCGCGTTGAGCGCCGCGATGTTGGCGTCCGCAATTTCGGGCTTGCTGGCGAACTTGGTCTTCAGACCGTCGATCGTCGCATCGCGCGGCCGGTCGAACAGCCACATCACGAGACCGAGCGTCCACATGTTCTTGCACCGCACGGCAAACTTGTGCGACAGGCCGAAGGGTTGGACCGATTCGAGCACCTGCTTGGTGATATCGATGTTGAGAAGCCGGTAGCCGTCCAACGAGCCGTCTTCGAGAGGATTTGTGTCGTACCCGGCGCGGTTGAGGTTTTTCGCCGTGAACGCGTCAGCGTCGACAATGATCACGCCACCCTCGACGAGATCCGGAAGCTGGGTGATGAGTGCAGCCGGGTTCATCGCGACCAGCACGTCGACATCGTCACCGGCGGTGGTCACGTCGTCCGCGCCAAAATAGATCTGGAATGCCGATACGCCGAACGTCGCCCCGGCCGGCGCGCGAATCTCCGCCGGGAAGTCCGGGAACGTCGCGAGGTCGTTGCCGTAAATCGCGGTTGCCTCGGTAAAGTTGTTACCGGTCAACTGCATGCCGTCGCCCGAGTCTCCGGCGAATCGGACAACCACATCGTTGACAACGTTGCCTTCTTCGGGCGTTCTCAATTCCTCAACAACTGACATAGGTTCAGCTTCTCTTCAGCGCGTGCGCAACAGCGTGTGCGACACGTGCGGGTGAGTGGGTGGCGCGCGGGCCCGCCAGACGGGTCACTTGGCGTCCAAGCATGCCCGCTTTTTCAGCACAAAAAAACACGCGCGATTTTACCGATGAACGCCGCGCAAAAACAACTACTTAGCTGCGCATGGAGACCCTCGCGAATCCGCACTTTCATCCCGCGTGACTGCGACCGTGACACGCAACTTTCCCCGCAAAAATAAGGTGCTTGGGTGGCCGTTTCCCAAGCAGCGTGAGCCAGCGCCCGCGCCCCCCGCCCCTGCGCTACCCGAGCTATCACANCCAGTGATACCACCCCATCGTTCAAACCACTCGTACNGGGGACGGCGCCACGGANGGGCGGATGCGGTTGCCGCCGAACCTGNGGCGGGTGGCGCCGGGAAGCCGGACCGACTACTGGTCCAGCACGCGCAGCTTCATGACCACGGACCCGATCGNAATCTGGTCGCCGTGCGTGACCGTCACGGGNCCTTTGTCTTCGATTGCCTGACCGTTCACGAGCGTCCCGTTTGTTGAACCGAGATCCTCGATGAACACTTTGCTCTGAACCACGCGCATCCGCGCGTGTTTTCTGGAGACGTCGCTGTGGTTGATGATGTACGGCGAGTCTTTTGGGTTGCGGCCAATCACGACGCCAGCATCATCGGCAAGCTGGTCACCGGAAATACGCAGCAGGTATCGGATCCCGTCTTCATCGCGCCCGTCGAGGACATACTCAGACGCCTCCGTTGTTGGCGAGCCACCGGATCTCGAGAGGACCGGCGCACGCGGCGCTCCCGCCGGCTGCGTCCCCCGGCGCAGGAGCACCAGCAGCAGTCCCCCGACCAACACGACGGCGAGCAGACCGCCCACGATGATGAGCAGCATCTCGTTGGCGTCGGCGCGTTTAACTTTGCTCGCGAATTGCGGCCTGGAGTCGCTCCTCCGCCTCGTCCCGATTCTGCTCCATCAGGCGCACCCATCGACTGGGTTTCCCTGAGGATCCGTTCCGTCGTGTCCTCGAGTTCCTGGCGGGTACGCTCGGCATCCTGTTCGGCCCGCGCCGCAAGCTCAACGGCAGCATCTGCCCGATCCCGGGCCTGCCGCGACTGCACCTCGAGCGCCCTGTTTCGCTCGTTTGAACGGGCGAGTTCCCCCGCCAGTGCTTCTGCCGTCGACTGCGCGCGTGAAGCCTCCGCCTGGGCCTGCTGGGCCTGCAAGGCGGCCTGCTCGGCCTTGGTGCGCGCAACCGCGATCTCGGACAGACAGGTGTGCGCCGAGACGGGCGGTGCGATGCTCAACGAGTCGAGGATCCCACGCAGGTCGGTCCCCGCGAGCGCGGTCAGAGCCGGCTCGGTCGAACCGCCGGGGCGGGCGGAAAACCCGACCACCTCGCCGCAGTCGTTAAGCAATACACTCGCAACGTCGGCACCGACCACGGCGGTATGGGCCAGAGACCCGTAGGCGGCACCACGACCGGTGAGGTGTTGTCGCACCGTGCCCCGGGAGAGTCCAAGCTGAGACTGGGTCGGCCAACTGAACGCCGACCAGACAACGTCACCGGCAACGGGCTCAGCCCCGGCGAAGATCAGCCCGGTACCGGCCAGTCCGTTGACCTTGAGAATCGCAATGTCGCCCCTGCCGTCGAGGCGAATGGTCTGTGCGCTGAGCGAAACACCGTTGGCGCCCGTGACGTTGACGGTTTCACTGCTTGCTACGAGGCCCCCTTCGGGGACGACGAATCCCGTCAGGGGACTGATACTGACGATTGCGCCGGTCGAGTGCAGTTCGGAGCCATCGCGGGCTGTCCGATGACGGAGACGATCCCGCGGCCTACCTGCTGCTGGTCAATGGCTGCGGTGACGCCGCCGGCCAGCAGGCACAGCAGCACCAGCAGGGGGAAGCGACGTTCAAGCAGCTGACGGCCGTACATCAAGGGCGTTTCCCGAAGGCAGCGTCGGCAGAATTGCACGTTCGCGGGGCCATACAGGCACAGGCGCACGGAGCGCCAGAGCCTCCCGTGACGGAAACACGCAGCGACCGCGGCTGCCACCCGTTCAGGCAACTCCCGACGGCCTTCAAGGCGATTCCTTACGCACGACGCTTTGACGTAAAAGTCATTATGCCTGCCAGATAACCAAACTCAACCGTCTGCAGGCCCCACCACCAGGGCCGTGCAGCGTTCTCAGACGAGGGCCTCGATCAGATGTGGACCGCCGGCTTCCAGCGCATCCGTCAGGGCCTTGTCAAACGCTTCGACGGTATCGGTACGGACTCCGTTCACTCCCATACCCTGCGCGAGGGACGAAAAGTCGAGATCCGGGCGCGAAAGGTCGAAAAGCGCAGCGGCACGATCCCCAACCTCGTTCACCCCGAGACGTCGGTACTCGGTCTCTAGAATGCCGTAAGTCCGATTCGAGAAAATCACGGTAATGACATCGAGCTTCTCGCGTGCCTGGGTCCAGAGCGCCTGGATGGTGTACATCGATGCGCCGTCGCCCAGCAGGGCAAAGACCTGCCGATCAGGGCACGCAACCGCCGCGCCAACCGCGGCGGGGCCACCCTGGCCGATGGAGCCGCCTGTCAGGTTCAGCCAGGTGTTCGAACCCGCCTGTTGCGTCGGGGCGAAGGCAGCGCCACCGCCGCCCGAGTCGCCGCAGAAGACCGAACCTTCCGGCATGCGCATCGCAAGACACGCCGCGACCGAACGCGTTGTCAGCCTGCCCGTTCCCGGGTTCTGGGAACCTATCTCGTGCACAGCGTATCCGACTGACGGCGCGTCGAGCGCATCAGCAAGGTCCGCAAGCGCTTTCGCGACGTCTTCGTCCCCGGCCGCGAGCGTGTGGACCGCGCACCCTTCAGGCACCAGTTCTCCCGGCATGTCCGGATAGGCGAAGAAGCTGACCGGCGTCGCGGCGCCCGCGAGAACCATCCGTTTGACGCCCGCAAGCGATGCGAGCACGTGTTCGGGGAAGTAGGGCAGCTTGTCGATACGTGGTGATCCGGGGCCACCATCGGTGCGCGCCGGGAACGTCGAAAACACAACCCGCGCGCCGCTCACATGGCCAGCCCGTGCGGCGTCGACCTGAGCTTCGGGAGAGAGTCCCGCGCCATCCAGAACAATCACGCTGTCGCCATCGAGCTGTGCCGCAATCGCCTGGACGCGATCGGCCCCGACCGCGGGCGGGGCCGGTGGCGCGAGTGGAGACGCAACCCCCTGAGCATCCGACCAACATGCGTCGACGGGGACGATCAGCGAGGCAATCTGCCCGGCGGACCCCGCCCTCGCGGTCAGCGACGCCTGCAGCGCCGCCATGCCGTCAGAGGCCAGCGTTGCTGCCGTGGAGTCGCTTTTGATCCAGCTCGAAACGTTACGCGCCAGCGTGTCGATGTCCGAGGTCAGCGGCGCGTCGTAGTCAATATGGTACAGCGCGTGGTTCCCCACGACGTTGATGAGGGGGGTCGCCGCACGCCGGGCGTTGTGCAGGTTCGCGATACCGTTCGCAAGACCTGGCCCCAGGTGCAGTAACGTCAGGGCCGGCACGCCGCGCATTCTTGCGTAGCCGTCCGCGGCGCCGGTGCAGACACCTTCGAACAACGTCAGCACCGCACGCATCTCGGGTACAGCGTCGATTGCCTGCACGAGATGCATTTCTGAAGTGCCGGGATTTGCGAAGCAGACATCCACGCCCGCTCCGACAAAGGACCTGACAAGGCTCTCAGCTCCGTTCATAACTGTGTCTTGGCTTCGTTTATGACTGTTCCCCCGCTTCGTTCATGGCTGTCATCGCCATGCGCTGAGGGCTCCGATCATACCAGCCGCGGGGTCAGGTTTAGAGTGCGGCGGAACCGAGAGGCAGCGACATGAACTGGGCGGACCGGGTTCCGGCAATCGGACGGTTGTTCACGTCGTGATACGTGAAGACGACTGAGAGCTTCGTGTCGTTCGACAGGTTCTTGCCAGCAGCATGAAACAGCCGCGAATGGAAGAACAGGACGTCGCCCGCTCGCAGTTCGACCGGAACCGCCGTTGTGATCAGGGACTTGTTGATGGCGAGGTCCGGGCGCAGAAACAGCTCCGCATCGAGGCGGCCGCGATCGAGGTCCAGGACGTGGGAGCCGGGAATGACGCGCAAACAACCATTTGCCCGGGTCTCGTCGCCAAGTGCCAGCCACATCGTTACCAGTTCTTCCTTGTCGAACGACCAGTACCGATTGTCCTGGTGCCACAACGTCGCACTGCTGTAGCCCGGATGTTTGGTCATGATGCAGTTGTGGTGACATTGGGAAACACTGACCGAGTCCGCTTCGAGCAACGCAGTCAGCACACCGGCGGCACGTTCCGACGTCGCCCAGGACCGCAGCCGCGGATCGCGCCCTGCAGCGCCCAGGAGTCTTCTAACGGTGCTGCCACCCTCGGCTGATCTGCTGCTGGGCGAACCCGGGTATCCCACGTCCGCCTCGAACTCGACCGGCGCGAGACCCAGCGCAAGATGTTCACCCGCAACGGTCCGCAGCGTGTCCACTTCCGTCTCATCGGCAAAGCCTCGCAGCACGACGTAGCCGTCGCGTCTGAACGCGGCCGCCAACAGGGACTGATCGGCGGTCTCGAAGCTCAAGTTTCAGCGCGGCATCGTGACGAGGATCTCCTGCGTCGCGGTCCGGCCCTCCTCGATCAGCAGCGCGACGCCGCCATCCTCGAGTGGCGCGTCGGTGTCGGTAGCACTCAGCACTTTCTCGCCCCCCAGGTACGCCGTTAGCATCTGGTCGTTCGCCTCGAGTTCCATCTGCAGGGTCTGGCCGAAGGACCACTCGAAGGCGATTTCGGCAAGTACGGTCTTGTCGTGCAGACATTTCACAATCTGCAGCTTGCCCGGTGTCGCGACGAACGCGTAGTAGCGACGCATGCCCTGCACCCGGACCGCAATGCCCGCCGATCTGGCCAGGTGCGGCGTCACGTCTGCGAGGAACCGATAGTCTGTCCATTCGCGACTGCCCTGGCTCAGCAGGCCCGTGCCGCGGTTCTGGATCAGCCGGAAGGTTTCGCCCCAGCCGGTGAATTGATCCACACCGTTCACAAAACTGCGCCGCCACATGGTGCCGTTGTGCGCCGGACGGGTGATCGACAGGTGCGGGGGCCCCTCGTACTTCAGCCAGTCGAGACGCAGGCGACCTTCGCCGCGGATGCTGAGACCCACTTTGCTGATGGGGCCAGGGGTGTCCGGTACAACAAACGTCAGCAGTGCCGGCGACGCTTCGTCCACATGCACGAAGTCGCCTACGGCGAGGCCCGGTTCGTCATCTTCGCCATAGAAGTCAACGCAAAGCGCGACCTCGAACGGGCCGTCGGCAGACGCCACGTGAGCAGTGAGGACCTGGCCCGGATGCACGCGCGGAGACGCCATCAAGGCATAACCCCGGCCTTCGAAGTACCGTGCCGTCTCTTTGGACGGGATGAACGTCGGTGTTCCAACGCGGGTCACACCGTGCGCCTCGACCTCGAGCATGCCGTCCGCCTGACTCGCAGCGCCTTCGCCCTCGATCACCTCGAACCCCTGCACGGAACCGGGCAGCGTGAAGTGGAACTGCGCACCTCCCTTGGGTGCTTCCGGGGCCTCTCCGCGCAGTGCGCGCCCCATGTTGGCAATCGCAATCGATTCGGTGGCACAGTCGCTGATTGCCCGGCCGCCCTCGGCGGTGGGCATGTACAGGCGATCGGCAACAGGCGTGCGCCAATCGGTTCCGCCAACTGTCTGGTTGATCCCGGGAATCCCGTTCTTGATTCCCATGAAACAACCGACGTTGCCGGAGTTGCAGTCGGTATCCCAGCCGCATGTATTGATGATCTTCATCGCCTCACCGAAGTCATCGTTGCTGTGCAGGATGGACGCGATGATCAGCGCATGATTGGGCACCATGTGGCAGTTGCCGCCGTACTTGTCATAGCCATAGTTGTCGGCGATGGCCTGCCGGGTGTCGCGCCAGTCGTTATGCTGCGCGTGCCACTCGCGGACGTCACCGATGAGCCGCGCGATGACGCTGTCATCCGGGATGTACCTCACCGCTCCATCGAGAATCCTGTTGACGTCCGACTCGACAAACGCGAGCGCCTCCATCGCGGCCACGATCTTCGCGCCGTAGACCGCTTCACCGTCGTGGGATACGCGGGCGGCTTCTTCGGCGAAACGGACCGCCTGATCGGGGTCACCCGGCGCAACCATCGCCCACCCGTCGATGAAGATCTGGGCACCGATCTGCTCAGACACCACCTTGCCGTTCATGTCCATGGAACCGGACATCGGCGCCTCGATGCCTTCCTCGAGTCGCAGATAGGCGGTGTGCTCGGTGCTGTTGCCAAGCCCGCCCCACCAGAGGACGGTGCGTTCCCGGATGAGGTAGTTGAGCCAGCTTCGGCCGATGTCAGCCGCGGAGAGGTCGGCCCGGTGCGCGTTGTCGGCGAGCGAACGGACAAATGTGAACGTCCCGGAGATGTCGTCGTCGGTGACGATCAGCGGCACGTCGAGTTTGTCGTGAACGTAATCTTCGATTTCGCCAAGGTGTTCTATGATCCGCTCGTAGGTCCAGCCCTCGAACGGTCGTCCGAGGTACACGCCGATCACCTTGCCGAGCACGCCTGCATACACGCGTTCAGCGTAGTCCGCAGGGAGTGCGCTCATCGTCTGCTGGCTCATGAATGCTCCTTCATACGCTCATTGGCGCTTGCTATGTCCTGTGAGAGTTTGTCGAGGTAGGCGTGCATGTCGGGCGCGAATGCCTCATGCCCGCAGAGCGCCGCATAGTGCGCGGCGGACTTCGGGAAACGCGTCTCCCAGTCGGTCATCACCGGACGCCTGCCGATCTGGTCAAGCTGCCACAGTGCTGCACGCTCGCGTGAAAACAGCGTGACCTCGCATGCGAAACACACGTCGGCAATCGTCAGCGCATCACCCGCGATGTGACTGGATTCACCCAAAGCCGACTCGACGCCGCCAAGCCACGTATCGAAGCCGGCAAGCGCCCGATCGTGGATCTCACCGGAAACGCTGCGATCCCCGAATGAGAGCAAATAGACCTGAGAGTCGCGCGCGAAGACCAATGCCACGTCGAGGAAGCTGTCGATTCTGGAGGCGGACCAGACGTCAGTCCCGTAGAGCCCGAGCGCTGAATCAGTCTGGCGCGCGACCGCGCGCATGATGCTGTTCGACTCGAACACCCCGGTCGTACCGTCCGGGGAAAAACCTGCCGGCACGGTGCCATAGGGATGCGCGCTGCGGAATGCCCTGGTCTTGTACAACGTACTCTTGAATCCCGTCCTGCCCTGAACCTGATAGTCCGGATTCTCGCGGTCTCCGTCGGCAAGCGGACGCGGATCGAAGTCCCACAGCCAGTTACCGAGTTCGCCTCCACCTGCGCCGACGACATCAACCGTCAATCCGGCCAGTCGGGCGGTGATCAGGGACTTCCAGATCCGCGGGTTCGGAAGGTAGGAGAAGATCCGGAGCACAGGCTCCGCGGCGGGTTCGGACACGGCGACTTTCTCTCATCTGAAGTTCGCCGTATCGTACCAGAGAGCGCGGCCTGGCCCGGCCGTCTGCCTGTCCTCGAACGCTCGGCGCACGGTCACGCTCTTCGCGAGATTGTGCGGTTAGTTATTCTCGACGCGCCGCCGATCGCGCACGCGCGGTCACTCTCCTTCGACACCTTGCGGGATCGCTCGTAGCCCATATAGCGCGCGGACTCCGTCCCGCCCGCTTCGCCACCGGCGGTCCACCGGGCTACGATTCAAATGCCGTTGGAACTACTATTCCAACGCGGGAAGACGCAATGTTGCACAGCGTAAAGGGTGTCGGCGTTGATGGCTGCCTGGGGGTCGTGGTCATCCGGACATGAGTGTTCCGGAACCGCCATGCTGAAGATGAACCACAACCCAACCGAACGACCGATGATCGAAGGGGCTGGCCGGGCGACCTGCACCACGGCACTGCGCGCCTCGTCGGTATCCAACCCGGCCGCAGCCACGGAGTTGGCATGAGCGACGAACTCTCCTGGATCGAATCCGGACTCGATCACGCCGAGGCGAAGCTCCTCGAGGAGTTTGCGAGAATCCGCAATACCCTGTCCGCCTACCGCTACAACACCATCGACGATGAGTCAAAAGAGTCCCTCACCGCGATGCTCGGGAGAATGACGCGGGAACTCGAACACTCGGGCAGCACCGAAAACCTCTCCCTGACCACCGAGCGCCATGAAGACCTGCGCAGCCGGATGGTGACCCTGCGCCAGTTGATGGATGGGCGCCTGCCCACCGCCTACCTCGAAGAAGCCCACGAGTCCTTCGAGAGCAGGCGCAGGGTCATCGAAGAAGATAAAGGCGAAGCATGGTGTCGAACCGGAGAGTGGCGGCTCTGCTGAAGACGACAGCGGCCTCATAGGCAGCATCAAACGCGTGTTTGGCCGCGGTGAGGCAGCCGATGCCCGGTCAGCCAGACAGGCCTCGGGCGCAAACTCCGCAGCATCGAAGCGGCGCCCGGCGTACCTCGAACAAGGCGTCTACAGCGCCCGTCAGGAACTGGCCGCCGTTGCGGCACTCATCAACGACCGAGCCGGTCAGGAAGCGCCCATGCCGCGTGGGCCAGCCTATTTTGCCGCGAAGGACACCCGCAACAAGCCGGCGGAGTCCCGCGACATCGCGACGTCCCCGGAAGAGATCCGGCGCAAGCTCCAGGCGCGCGAGCCCCACGCAAGCGGCACGTCCGCATTTGCGGCACGCGAGCTGAGCGGGGCCATCAACCCCACCCAGTCGCAGTCGCTCGCACAGTCGCCGGAAGCAATCCGGCGCAAGCTCGATCGCCGCCAAAGCCCTGAAGATGGCGGCGCCTCGTTCAAGGGCAAGGATATGGAATCAATCGGCGACGTGAGTGAGACTGCCGAGCACGAAGCTGGCGACATCGCACAGACGGAGGAAGCGATTCGCGAGAAACTCGCCGAACGGCAGCCTGCCAGCCAGGGCAAGGCGACCTTCGAGGGCAAAGACATCGACAA
>PBVL01000015.1 GCA_002728675.1 Gammaproteobacteria bacterium | reverse complement strand
TCGCCCACGCGGTTGATCGGAGTGTTCGACTGGGAGATGGCGACTATCGGCGATCCGCTCGCCGACCTCGGCTGGCTCATGCACACCTGGGGCCGGCCCGAGCACGTGCCTGACGATGCGGTCTTGCCACTGACGGCGCAGGCAGGCTTTGCGTCGCGGGATGAACTTGCCGCGCGGTACGCGGAGAAGACCGGCCGGCAGATGGCGCGCTTCGACTGGTACCACGTGCTCGCGCTGTGGAAGCTCGCGATCATCCTTGAAGGACTGTACGTGCACTACAGGACCGGCACAGCCTCCAATCCGGGCGCGGCGGCGTTCGAGATTCAGGTGCCCGCGCTGATTCGCCGTGCCCAGGCGCTGATCGATGCCGTCTGACACCAGCGGACTGAGCACACGCTGGCCACTCCGGATGGGTGGACGAGCGATGCCATCCCTGGCGGGACGCGCGACGGTTGTGGCGGTGGCGATGGGGCTTGTGCTGTGGGCTGTGCCCGCCTGGCCTGACGACCGGCCCAACATCCTCTGGGTGGACATCGACGATCAGTCACCCTGGTATGGCGTCTATGGCGATGACACCGTCGCGACGCCCAATATCGATGCACTGGCCCGTCACGGGGTAGTCTTCGAGCGCGCCTATGCCCCGGTGCCGGTCTGCGCACCGACGCGCTCCGCGATAGTGACGGGTGGGTACCCCATCAGGCTTGGGACCCATGACATGCGCTCGGGCCGGGTGCCTGAGCACCAGATTCACCTGCCGGCAGACGTGAAGACCGTCCCCGAACTGATGCGGCAGGCTGGGTATGAGACCTACAACGCGAGCAAGGACGACTACAACTTCGCGTACAGACGCAGTGATCTCTACAGCTTCGGCAGCGTCGTAGTCGACAGTCCGGGCAGCAGCCCGCATTCGACCAACTGGAAAGGGCTGCACGGCGAGGGTCATTGGCGGGATGCAAGCGAAGGCGTGCCCTTCTTCGGCCAGAGGTCGATCCCGGGCGGCAAAGGCGTCGCGTCGATCGCGGACGAATTGCGTGCGCTCGGCAGGAAACCGGTCGAACCGTACGGGGTGCGTGTCCCCGCTCAATACCCCGACATTCCCCAGGTCCGTCAGCACATTGCCGCCCACTACAACTCGATCCAGCGCACCGACCACCACGTTGGCGAGATTGTCAGGGAACTGAAAGAGGATGGGTTGTGGGGCAAGACAGTCATCATCCTGTACAGCGATCACGGCTCCGACTTGCCCAGAAGTAAAGAGTTCCTTTACGAAGAGGGCCTGCACGTCCTCCTGATCATCGCCGCTCCCGGGCTGACCTCGTCAATCTGATGGACGTTGCGGCGACAACGCTCGCGATGGCAGGAGTGGCGATCCCTGCGTCCATGGATGCGCAGGACATGTTCGCTGAGAACTACGGCCGGGCCTACGTGTACTCATCGGCTGACAGGATGTCCAACGTCATCGACCGTGCCCGTTCGGTCATGGGGCCACGGTTTCACTACATTCGCAACTTCATGCTGGATCGACCGTTGTACAACTGGGGGCACCGGGAGGTCGGAAGCGCTCTGTGGGACCCGGACGGCAAGGTGACGAGCTTCATGGCGCTGCGCAGGCTGGCCGATGCGGGCAATCTCGAGGGGGTACACGCTGCCCCGTAGGGGAAGCGGGTGGCAGAAGAGCTATACGATCTGCAGAACGACCCCGATGAGTTGGTCAACCTGGCCGGCGACCCGGTGCACAGCAAGCAGCTGCGGTTGATGCGCGGCCTCATGGACGCATGGCTCGTCGATACCGATGACCAAGGCCAGTATCCGAGGTCAGAGGGCGCTTTGACGGAAGTCCTCGAGCGCTACCCGCCCGAATGGCTGCACAGCCCGGAACTGCGCGGCAAGTCCAGGTTCGTGCCAAAGTCTGGGCAATCGTCGTCCGCGAAGTCACGTTGAACGTGTCCCGCGCTGATGGATCGGGGGAGGGGCCGCGTGCTCAATCGGAATCAGGCGGCTGCTCGATGTAGAAGGTCATCTTCCCCGCGCGATCCAGGGCGCGGAACCGCTCGATGGTGTTTTCGGTCATCTCCTGCCCGGCGCCAAGGATCAGCACACACACCCGCTTCGTTCGTGAGATCGCGCGTCAGCACCAGTCCCGGCGTCAACTGGACGGTGGTCAGCGCTGCCTCGACAGGCGCCGATGGCGCTTCCCGCTTGTCCATTGTCTCGCGGAACGCAATCCAGGCATCCACGAGGTCCGAGCTGTAGCGCCGGTTGCGCTGTTCGATCAGGTATTGCGTTGCGTCCGCTTCGGTGAGCGCGTCGGGCATCAGTACCCCGCTCGTGAGCGCGTCGTGGTCCTTGACGATGCACAGCAACTGCGCGCCAGAGACATCGCTCCACTCGAGCCCATGGGGATAGCCTGAGCCGTCGTACAGTTCTGCGTGTTGCAGGATCAGCTGTGCGACCTGCCCCAGAGGTTCCAGCGATACGATCATTTTGTAGGCCAGTCGGGGGTGCTGGTTGAAGACACGGCGCTGCTCGCGCGTCATCTCGTGCACCGAGACACTCATCAGTTCTTCAGGCAGTACCAGCTTACCGAGATCGCATAACATCGCGCTCGTACGAACGGTCGCCTGATCGTGTTCGCTCATGCCGACATGGGCCGCAAACGCTTTGGCTACGCGAGCGAGACCTCGGAGCGAGGAANCTGACCGACCGCGGCGTCCGCCGACCAGGCTGGCGAATANCTCGACGGTGTGCCGGTANTGGGCTTCGAGTTGCCGCNGGGCGAGGTAGAGTTCGCGTGAGCGGGTCTCCAGTTGTGTTTCCGCCGCCTTGCGCGCAGCCCTCTCGCNGGCGAGAGCACGCTCCAGTACCGCCNTGTCAGGCGGCGTACTCATCTTCGTGTGCACCGATNGTCAGCTCCAGACGGCAGCGGTTCGCNCCCAGCTTCATGCACTCCGAGTGGCCAATCGAAACCGCTTCGTCGAAGTGTCTCCCGGCTCCTGTGACGAGCCCTTCGGCCAGGCTGCAGAGCTGCCGGGGCGAGTGGTAGAGCATCACCAGGCCTTGTGGGAAGTCCTCGTACTCGAATGAAGGCAGAACGACATCAGGTTGGCCACCTCGACGTGGATGACGTCGTGGACCGATTTCAGGAATGAGACGAGCGTATGGCCTTCGAAGAACTCGGGATGCATGGTCGCGAACCGTGCCATCAGGAACTCGCCGAACGCGAAGGTGAGCGCGTCGGGCGCCGCGCCGGTCTGCCTGGAGAGTGCCGCGACGTAGGCCATGAGTTCGCTGTCGTTGTAGGTTTCGGTACCGACGTAGATGCCTCCGGACTCGGGTTCGGTCGCCTCGATCAGCGCATCCCAGCCTTCGAATCCCAGCTTCTGTTCGATCATTTCGCCTAACAGCGAGAATACGATTCCTTTCATCTCGGGTGCTTCCGGGCGTGCCTGTAGGAGGTTAGCGGCCGGAAGCACGGGCGCTTGAGCGTTTCGGATGCGATCGGAGAGCGCCCGTCCGACGCAGCCTGACCAGCCGCTTGGCCCGCTCCGCGACGAAATCGATGTCGCCGCGGTCGAGGTGGCGCGGTGCTGCGTCGTCTGAGCAGATCGGGCGGAGCGGGGTCTCTCCCCCGACGGAGAACTGCTCGACCGAAAACGCGAACTGGGTCTCGGAATCCGTTCCGATAGGGCCGCTGCGTCCGTCTGCACGGCGGAGCGGAACGTCACGCCCAGGCTGTTGAAAGCCACCCCGCAGCGCCGCAGGCACGCCTACGGCGTACCGCAGCCTGTGCCTTCGTACACTCCGACGTCGTCCAGATACACGGTCGCGCTGTTCTGCGCCAGGTCGAATGCGATACGTCCGGACGTGTCGGTCTCCTCGATCGTGAACGTCCGGGAATAGCGCGTCGGCGTCGTCGTCAGTGTGATCGGGTATTGCCCGCCGCGGATCGAACCCTGGCCGGTGACGGTCCAGGGTGGCTCGGCGATGTCCGTGTAGACGCCAATTGGGCGGGCCGCGCTTGCGTGCGCGCGAAAGCAGAACGTGTAGGTCTGCCCCCCTACCAACCAGACGCGGTGCGAGAGCTGGACTCGCCACGGGTCGTTTGCATTGGGCTGCGTCGTGCGGATGACCAGCCGTTCCAGCGCATTCTGATGGGTGATCGAGCCGTTCAGTTCCAGTGTATTCCAGCTCTAGTCCCACGCATCGAAGGTGCCGCCACTCGCGATCAGATTGCCCGGGCGCGGCGGTACAGGTGCATGGTCGTAGTAGATCATGGCGTCGTTGCTGAAGAGGCCAGCCTGGTTCTGGACCTGCAGCAGGTAGCGGCCGCCGGCCTCAGGGAGATCGTCGACCGTGATGAGTATGTACTCGTTCGTGCAGTCGGGAAGCGTCCCCGTCTCGCAGGCCACCGACCCTTCGACCCGCCTTCCGCCCAGGAAGATGCTGGCGCCGGGGAGAATGTGTCGTCCCTTGAAGCGAATGACGCCGTCCTGGTTCATCCACGGCACGTTCACGTTGTTCGTCTGCTGATGGATGGGGACGTCCTGCCACAGCGCGGGCTGAGGAGTGTCGACATCGGAGTTCCGGCCGATGCGGCCCGTCAGCGTGAGCAGCAGGTCGCCGCCCGCGGCGAGGTCCACGAGGTCTGATCGCGAGTAACCTGTGGCGTCGGTGCGGCTCTCGAAACGCCCGTTGCGGTATTCGAGCGCAACTGGCGTCGGACCGCCTTCGTCGATCAGCACACCTTCGCCTTCCAGCAAAATGCCTTCCTCGGAGGCGACCATGATCAGGTCGTCCAGGAGCGAACTGGTTGCCGCGAGACCGGCGGAGCCGCTGTGCAACGTCACCTGCCGGCCGAAGGCACCCGAGAAGCCCGTGCTGCCCTGCAGGACCATCTGCCAGATTTCGGGCGTCGCGCCGGCGAGCTCCCACATGCGGTCTTCCGGGAAGTGATTGGGCATCTGCACGATGTTCATCAGGTCGACGACGTTCAGGCGGCCCTGGGGCAGGATCATCCACCGGTCGTAGGCACCGCGCCAGGTTGGCGCATCCATGCCCGTGCCGGGCGTGTTCGAGCTCACGAGAAACGGCATCTTGTGGCAGTTGCCGCAGTCTTTCACGAAGTTGAACTCGTAGATTCCGTCCTGCGCCTGTTGGGTGAGTTCATTGTCCGCGGGCCTGCGCGGCGCGGGGGGAAACGGAATCGACAACAGGAACGTTGCCATGTCATCCCGTTCACTTGCGCTCAGCGCGCCGGGCTTGCCCGAGTCGTTGGTTGGGCAGTTGCTGACATCGCACATCGTCGTTTCGAGACTACCGTCAACCAGGAACAGGCTGCAGCTCGCGGGATCGTCGATCGAGCAGTTGGGGTCGGTCGCGGCGTTGATGGACGCGGTGTTGTTGCCTCCGTAGGGGTCGCCTGGGATTCCGTCCCAGTGGTACGGCTGCGTGTCGCGCAATCCCCTCACGGGCATGGTGAGGCGCGGTGGAATCTGGGTACATCCACCAACGTCGCAGATGGGCGTGTCGAGAATCCACAGCAGCTGATCCGCGCCGCCGTCCGGGTGGCAGCTCTCGCAGGAGAACGTACCTGTCGTAGACGCGTTGGCGTCGTTGAAGGCGGCACGCCCGCGACGCACGACCGGGTGTGTCGGATCGTCCATGACGATCGTGCCGACGAGGCTCGGGTCCGCACGGCTGCTCAGATCGACGACTGAAACGCTGTTGTCGACCGCATTCATGACGTACGCATGTGGCCCGTCGAGGGCGACGCCTCTCGGCACCGCGCCGACGTCCACCCGCCCGAGGACGCTGCCGCTCGCGGCGTCCATCGTGAAGAGCTTGTCCGAACCTGCCGCCGTGACCACGAGCGTCTCATCGTCGCTCGTCACCTTGATGCCAAACGGTGTCGCGAGGGCCATGCCGGGTGCGGGATGGGATGGCGGCAGCGGCTCGAGGTCCAGGAAGGTTGGCGTGGTACACGATGGCAGACAGTTCACCCGGGTGATCTGGTTGAGGAATGCGCGGTTCTCCATCTCCGCGAGGCCTTCCTTCCGCGTGCCCGCGCGGCCGTTCTCGTCATTGCGCGCATCGGTCTGCGAGACGAACACGCGCCCTTCGCTGTCGATTGCCATGCCGTAGAGCAGTGTGCCCAGCGTGTTCACAACCTGAACGAGGCTGTCGGTGGCAGTGTCGTAGACGAACAGGTCGCGGTCGGGAAGGTTCGGATTCCTGATGATGTCGGCGTCGTAGTTGAGCGACAGGACGTTGTTGTTGGTGAACGCGTGTTCGACCGCGTCGTACGTACAGAGGTCACCGTCGATCGCATTGACGCCCAGGTTGCAGCCCGAGAGCTGAGTGCGGTTGTTGGATTCGAACGGCAGGACGTACAGGCGGTCCCCGTGGACTTCGATCGCCCGGGGGTCCTGCGCGGTGACGTCGATGTACCCGGCCACATCACGGTCTTCGATGACCGCGATGCGGTTCGCGGGGCCGAGGGCCACGTATGCCTTGTCGTTGCTGGCGAACGCGATGCCCGTCGGTTCGTCAATGGTGGTCGCCATCTCCGCGTCGAAGGACTGAATCGTGTGCACCACCTGGTGGCGCATTGCGCTCGCCGGGTCGATGTCGATGATGCTTATCGAGTCGGAGACGTGGTTCGAGACCCACAGTTCGCGCCGGTCCGGGCTGACGGCCACCGTAACCGGATCGATCCCCACGTTGACGCGTGCGACCGGCAGACGTGTCGTCGTGGAGAACACGTCCAGCGTATCGGCGGGTGTGTTGACGACATAGACGTTGCCCTGTGCGACGGCAATCGGGTTGACGTGCGGGCTTGCAAACATCGGGTGACCCGCCGACTCCGAGATGTGGCCATCGGGCACGGGCTGCACGTAGTCGAGTGGCGTCAGGTCACCGACATCGAGGATACCGTCATTGTCGTCGTCCGTGTCGACAAGGCTGTCCAGACCGTCCATGTCGTGATCGCCGGCACGTGCGGCATCCAGGCGGTGATGATCGTCACCGTCCAGAAACCCGTCGTTGTCGTCGTCGGCATCAGCCGAGTTGAGCAGCCCGTCCTGGTCGAAATCGAGTTGGCTCGCGGCAACCTCGAACACCTCGACGAGCGCGTTCCCGGTTGTCTGACCCGTACCCGAGAGGATGGCTGTATAGGGACCCGGTTCCAGCGTCCGGATGACGGCAGCCTCGGCCGCTTCGGTTGGCATCAGCTGGGTGGGTACGTCGTGCGCGCGGGGGTGGTCCGCCCAACGGATGTTGTGGTCCACCACGTCGGCGCCGCTGAAGATGGTCAGTTCGGGATCTGCGAGTTCATTGGGGACAGGCGTTGGCAGGTTCGCGAAGCTCGGGCCTATGCCCCGCAGGGCGACGGTTTTTGGTCCGTCACCGGCGATGATGATGCCGGCGATCAGTACGTTGTGGCCGGTCCCGCTGTTGGCGCGTGTCGAAAGGTTAGCGAGCCGCGACGTCTGGTCGGTCTCGAAGACCTCGACGATACCGATTCCCGTCGCGCCGCCGGTGCCGCGCACGATTGCCGTATAGGGGCCCGGTGCGAGCGTGATCATGATCGCGGCTTCGGCGGGATTGGATGGGGCGAGGTCCGGTGGAATGTCGCCCGACCGGCTGTGGTCGCCCCAGTCGTCGTTGAAGTCGACCTGGTTTGGTCCGGAGTACACCGTCAGGTTGGGGTCTGTCAGTGCCCCCGGGACGCCGGCGTCGGCAAGGCTGGGTCCCCGCGCGCGGAGCATCACCGTTTTAGGTTCGGAGCCCGCAATGATGAAGCCGCCAATCAGCACGTCGTCGCCGGTCAGCACCTGACCGCGGGTGGAGATATTGACGATTCGTTGATCGGCGAACGGGCTCGAAGCGACAGCGGCATGTGCCAGCAAGCNTAGTGCACANATCAAGGATGCACGGTTCATGTGTCNCCGGGGATCTTTGCTGCTCTGTTGTGGGGAGCCTAGCGACATTGCNTTCTGATTGGAACTNTCTGGGGTGACGATCGAGTCACGCTGATGTGGAGATGATCGACTCCGCGGACGAGTGACGGGCCGGTCCACTCGACCGGCTCCGCGAGCGTCATCCGGGGAAAGTAATCGAGCAGGAGTCGGAACGCGACGCGTGCCTCGAGGCGGGCGAGGGCGATGCCGAGACAGAGGTGAACGCCGTAACCGAACCCCACGTGCGGGGGGGCGTCCCGGGTGATGTCGAACCGATCAGGGTCGTCGAATGTGCGCGGATCGCGGTTCGCGGCGCCAATGATCGCAAGTGCCAACTGATTGCGCTTGAGCTTCTTGCCGTGAAACGTGAAGTCCTCCCTGATGAAACGCGGCATCGCCTGCACCGGTGGCTCGACCCGCAACATCTCCTCGATCGCACGCTCGAGCAGTTCGGGTGTATCGCGCAGTGTCTGCATCTGCTCTGGATGCTTCAGCAGCAGCGTGAGGCCGTTGGTGATGAGCCTCGTCGTCGTCTCGTGTTCGGCGACAATCAGCAGTACGCAGGTCGAGAGCGTTTCCTCCGTCGTCAGTCGGTCGCCTTCTTCCCCGGCCGCGATCAGTTGCCCGATGAAGTCCTGGCCGGGCGCCTCGCGGCGCCCCTCGATGATGCTGGTGAAGGACTCCCGCAGTTCATCGTTGGCGCGGACCCCATCCGCCATCCGGTCCGGATCGTCGAGTACCGAGAGGCCGAGCAGGCGGGACGAAACGCCCTGGAAGAAGGCCATATCTTCGGTCAGTAGGCCGAGGAGTTCGGCGATGACCGTCCCCGGCAGCGGGCGCGCGAGTTGCTCCATCACATCGAATCGGCCGCTGCCGTCGTAGCTGTCGAGGCAGGCGCCAACAATCTCTTCGATGCGGGCCTCGAGAGACTGGATGGTTCGGTTGGTGAACCCTTGCGCTGCAAGTTTGCGCAGGCGCGTGTGGTCGGGTCGAGATTGAGCACCGTGGGGTTGTCGATGAACACCATCGGCCGCCCGCCCGCGGCAAAGCGGATCATCTTCACCAGGAAGGGATTCACCCGCATGTCGCGCGCGAATCTGGGATCGCGGAACATCTCGCGGTTTTCGTCGTAGCCCAGGATCATCCAGCCCCGATTCTGATAGGAGCGCATGACGGGCTCACGATCCAGGGGGATGCGGTAGCCCTGGTAGGGGTCCTGGCGCATCGCATTCCCTCGGAATGCCGTGTGTGTTTCCGCTGACGCGGTCCATCCAGTACAGGGCGTGCAGTGTCAGATCGCCCATTCTCCGGATGAAGGGCTGCATGACGCTCCGCATGACAGATTGCGTCGCCGCTCTCCCCCCGACCTCACGACTTCCGCAGATGTTGAGCATATCCAGTCGATGCCCGTCCGCGAACAAACTGCAGGGCCCCGCATACATTCTCCAGTTTTTGTAAAGAATGTGGACATTCCTCCACTTTTGGGTAAATTGGGCGCCAAGGGAGAGCAATGAGATCGACCGGGATGAGAATCTGGGTGGTCATCGTGGCGCTGTTTTGGGCCGCACACAGCACAGGCAGCCACCGCGACCCAGCGGTGGGAGACGCCGCGCCCGGGTCGTTGGGGGACGCCCCGGCGCGCGCGCCTGCCTTTTCCTCAATGAACGACGAACACGCCTTGCCCGACTTCGCCTCCATCCGGGACGTGTCCGCCAAGAAGGCCGCGTTCTACACCTACATGCTTCCGCTCATTCGCGAAGCCAATGCCGAGGTTGCGCGGGAGCGCACGGGCCTGCTGGCCATGCGCGACGCGTTGCTCGACGGCCGCGAACTCGACGCGGGCGATCTCCGGGCGCTCGCAACACTGGAGCGGCGCTATCGCCTGGACGGCCACAACACCTGGGTTGTCCGCCGTGTTGGCGACCTGCTGCGCCGGGTCGACGTCGTGCCGGAGTCCCTGGTGCTTGCACAGGCCGCGAAAGAGTCAGGCTGGGGCACCTCGCGTTTTGCGCGGGAAGGCAACAATCTCTTCGGAATCTGGTGTTTCAGCGTGGGCTGCGGCCTGACACCGCTGGCGCGCGCAGAGCACCTCGCGCACGAGGTACAGCGCTTCGATGCGGTGGGCGACGGTGTTCGCCACTATCTGCGGACGATCAATACGCACGAGGCATACCGGACCCTGCGGGCGATTCGGGCGCAAGCACGCCGGGACAACGCCACGTTGCACGGCGAACTGCTCGCCGCGGGGCTCGAACGCTACAGCGAACGCGGAATCGCGTACGTGCGCGAGATTCAGTCGATGATCCGCTACAACCGTCTGCAGCGTTTCACGGAAGTACGCCACAGCGCCTGAGCTTTCCTCGCGGGGGAGGCCTATCATGGACGTTCATCCCGAACGCCGTGAGTCGACCTAATGCCTGCACTGGACGCGATGGCGGAACTCAATGTCCGCATCGAAGAGGGCGTCGCCACCCTTGCACTGAACCGCCCCGAACGCCGCAACGCCATCACCACGGTGATGCTGGCGGAGCTGATCTACGCGCTCGAGCGTTGCCGGGACGATCCCGCAGTGCGCGCGGTCGTGATTCGCGGCGAAGGCAAGGGCTTCTGCCCTGGCGATGAATTGCGCGGCATGGGGGAACTGCCCAAAGGCTTCGCATACACCCCCGAAGGTCTGCTGAGCCACGCGGGACTGCAGAGTACGTTGCGTGCGTTGCCCAAGCCGGTCATCGCCGAGATTCACGGGTTTGCGTTTGGTGTTGGCCTCGACGTGGCGATGGCCTGCGATTTTCGAATTGCCGCTGACGATGCGCGTCTGCAGGATCAGCGGGTCATCGATCGCGGGATGCACGCTGTGACGGGGTGTGCGTGGTTTCAGCCGAGAGCCCTTGGACTCACACGGGCAATGGAGTTTCTGATCCTCGGCGAGCCGATGTCCGGCGCCGAGGCCGCCACGTGCGGCATGGTGACGCGCTCGGTGCCAGGTGACGAACTCACTGGCGCCGTCGCGGCGATTGCGGAACGCCTCGCGGCCGCGCCGACCAAGGCGATCGGGCTCATGAAACGCCAGATTCTCGAAGGCCAGCACATGACCCACGCGGAGTTCATGAACTTCGCCGCACCGCTGATCCACGAGATTGAGATCAAGGACCGCGCGGAAGGTATCGCGGCGTTTCTCGAAAAACGACCACCGCGGTTCACGGGAGAATAGACATGGCCGGACATCATCTGAGCGATGAGCGCGTGCAGGCGTTCGAACGCGACGGGTTCCTCTCGCCGCTGCCCTGCTTTACCCCGGAGGAAACGCGCGGTCTGCGCGAACGTCTCGAAGCGATCGAGGCGGAGAACGTGTCAGGGCGGTTTGGCTTGCATATCACGACTGGCTGGGCCTGGGACCTTGTGCATGATCCGCGCATCGTCGATCCGATCACGGATGTACTGGGGCCGAACGTGCTGCTTTGGTCGATCGACTGGTTCATCAAGGAGCCGGGCGCGAGCTACGTCTCCTACCACCAGGATGCAACCTACTGGGGCCTCGAACCCCACAACGTGGTGACCGCGTGGGTGGCCCTGTCCGACGCGGGACCTGCAACCGGACCGATGAAGTTCCTGCCGGGCACCCACACCTGGCCGATCCTGGAACAGGAAGACACGTTCGCCGAGAACAACATGCTGAGCCGCGGCCAGACGATCACCCAGGAACTCGACGAGTCGACCGCGGTGCTCGCGCCGCTCTCGCCGGGGCAGATGTCTCTGCACCATGTGAGGGTGATCCACGCGAGCGAGCCGAATACGACGGGCGACCGCAGGATCGGCATGGTGCTGCGCTACTGCGCGACCGACGTGCGCCAGACGAAAGTCGACGGCGACATGGCGGTCCTCGTCGCGGGTGCAGACGAGTACGGGCATTTTTCCCTGATCGACCGTCCGCGGGAGGACATGGGCGAGTCTGAGCGCGAGATGCAGCGCGATCACGGCCGGGTCCGGCAGCGGGCGCTGCATTCCGCCGACTACGAGTAGCGGCGCGTTGCAGGCGAACGATCTCGAACTGCAGATCGTCGAGGCGGTCGAGGCCGGGCAAGCGCGTACCGCGCTCCGGCTGCGCAACGTCGCGCCGTCTGAACTGGGCGACGATTGGCGCCTCTACGTCTCATTCGGACTGATGCCCCTCGGTCCTGAACTCGAGTTCACGTCGGTCGAGGGACGCTTTGGCTACCTGGCGCCCGGTCCCGACTGGCGCCCGTTGGCGTCCGGCGCGGTACTGGAGGTCCCGGTCAGTTCCTGGATCTTTGCAGGCAACCGGCTGATCGACCGGCAGGGATTTCTGCTCACGACGCTCGAAGGCAACCAGGAGGTCAGGCTTGGCGCGCCGGCAGTCCTGCCCGCGTTGCTGGCATCACGCGATACGTCCGCACACGATTTTATCCGCGCACAGTCGCCCAGCGCGCTGACCGACCTCATGACCCCCGAGCGTGCGTACCAACGCTTCGAATCGGGTGACGCCGATGAACAACCGCAGGCAAGCGTTGTGCCCGGCCCCGGGACCGTCCGCGCGGAACCGGGGACCTGGTTGGCGGGCGCGGGCAGCGCGCTGGACGCTGGACCTTTCAAAGGCGTGGCAGGCTGGCTGAGCGACCTGCCGGACGCGGGCGACGCGGACTGTGTAGGGGTCAGCTTCGAGCACGACGGCTCGATTGGGGATGAGGCCTACACGCTCGACGCGAACGGTACTGGCGTCGTCATACGCGCGTCGGGGCCGCGTGGCGCATTCTATGGTGCCCAAAGCCTCCTGCAACTTGCGTCAGCAGGGTCGCAGCGATCGATCGCCATTCGCGATCAGCCGCTGTTTCCGTTTCGCGCGGTCTATCTCGACATCGCGCGGCACTTTCCGACCCAGGCGCCGATCGAGCGGCTGATCCGAGCGATGGGCCGGTACAAGCTCAACGTGCTCGTGCTCGGGATCAGCAACGACGAGGGCTGGCGTCTCGAAGTGCCGGGCATGCCCGAGCTGACGTCCATCGGGGGCGTGCGGCGGTTCGATCCGGAGGACGACAGCTCACGGGCGCTCCCGCCCGCGCTTGGCGACGATGTCGGCGGCGAACACGCAGGGTTCCTCAGCCGCGGGGCTTTTGTCGGGCTGCTGCGATTGGCGGCGGCACACCACGTCGAAGTGGTCCTCGAATTCAACCTGCCCGGTCACGCCAATGCGCTGATCCGGGCGCTGGCATCGAGCGGCCGCTACGAGGTGGTGGATCGTTCGGATCGCTCGACGCACGCATCCCATCAGGGCTACGCACACAACACGGTCAACCCCTGCGTGCCCGGAACCTACGCTTTTGCGCGAGCGGTGATATCCACATTCAAGACGATGTACGACGAAGCCGGGGTCCCGTTCCTGCGTTTGCACTGCGGCGGCGATGAGACGCCGGACGGTACGTGGCTGCGCTCGCCCGCCTGCGCGACGACGCCTGGCTGGGATGCCGCGTGGACACCCAAGCACAACGCCCAATCGATCCGCGATCATGTCATGCGCCGGCACTTCCGGGAGTTGGTGCGGGTGGCGCGGGAAGTCGCGCCGGGGCTCGAACTGGGGTTCTGGCACGAAATGGCGGACTACGTGGACGATGGCGCCGAGGGGGTCTGGCTGAACGACTGGACCACCCATCGCGGGCAGGACGATGTGCGAGCCGGGGTTGCATCGAGCGGCCTGCCGGTCGTGATTGCCAACGCGAGCTACCTCTACTTCGACATGCCCTACGCGTGCCATCCCGATGAGGTGGGACTGCCCTGGGCCACCTACATCGACACGCGGGGCGTGCTCGAGTTCGATTCCTCCGAGGTGAGCGCGGGTCGGGAATCCGGGGTGCTGGGTCTGCAGGCGCATCTTTGGTCCGAAACCGTCTACGAACCCGAGCTTGTCGACTTCTACCTGTTCCCGAGGCTGTTGGCGTTCGCCGAACGGTGCTGGAGCAGGCGGGAGCCGGACTGGCCGTCATTTGCGCAGAGTGTCGGACGTGAACTTGCCTGGCTCGACGCGCGATCGGTTGCCTTTCGGATTGCGCCTCCGGGGGTGACGGTGCGCGACGGACTCGCGCATGCCGCCGCGGAGTTCCCCGGGCTGCTGATTCGCTACAGTGCGGACGGCGCGCCGGTAGCAGGCTCGCCCGTCTACGAGTCGCCCGTCCCCGTCCCCAACAGCGCCGGCCTGTGGTTCAGTGCCTGGTTTGGGGACCGCTCCAGTCGGGCCATGCGGGTCGGAGCGGCGGAATGAGTGGCGCGCGCCGTTGGGCTGATGTGCACCTGCGGTAGACTCGGTCCGCGTTGGTCCGGCACTGGCGTCGGCGGCGAAAGGAGGGCAACGCGCGTGCAAGAGGACTATCTGTTTGACGGGCTGAGAGTGATCGAGGCCGCAACGTGGATTGCGGCGCCTGTATCCGGAACCATGCTGGCCGACTTTGGCGCCGACGTCATCAAGATCGAGTCCCCCGGGGAAGGCGACGCGTATCGCAATTTCGCCCTGAACCCGGCGACGCCCAAAGCGGACGGTGGTGTGAACTACACCTGGGCGCTCGACGCGCGTAACAAACGTTCGATGACCCTGAACCTCAAGAGTGAAGAGGGGATGGCGATCATGCGCAGGCTGGTTGCCGGGTGCGACGTCTACATCACCAACCATCCGCTCGCGATGCGACGTGAATGCGGACTGACCTATGAGGATCTCGCCCCCCTCAATCCGCGCATGATCTACGCGTCGTTCACGGCGTATGGCGAAGATGGGCCGGAGAAAGATCGCGAGGGTTTCGATCTCGTGGCCTACTGGGCGCGGTCCGGGCTGATGGATCTCGTGCGCTCGCCCGGGTCTGAACCGGCGCAGTCACTGCCGGGCATGGGCGACCACCCATCGGCCGTCGCGGTTTACGCCAACATCGTCACGGCACTGTTGCGCCGCGAGCGGACTGGCAAGGGTGGGCTTGTCCACACGTCGCTGCTGGCGAACGGGCTCTGGTCGATCTCCTGCATCGGCCAGGCAGTGTTTGGTGGCTCGAAGCTCGAGGGCTATCGCAGTCCGGAGCGGGCACACTTCAACCGGGCGCTTTACGAGTCTTCGGACGGTCGCTGGATGCAGTTCACGATGCTGAGAACCGCCGAGCAGTTTGATCAGTTCCTCGTCGCGCTCGACGCGGCGGAGTTGTTGTCCGATCCGAGGTTCGCGACGGTTGAGTCCCGGTTCGAGAACGCTCTGGACCTAACGGCTCACTTGAGGGGTGTGCTGGGACAGCGCACGGCGGCGGAGTGGATGCGGAGGTTTGCCGAGTTCGACGTGCCGGCCGCGCTGGTGGGGCGCGCGGTGGACCTTCCCGATGATCCACAGGTTGTCGCCAACGACATGGCCGTCGTGCCGGTCGAGGACGTCGGGATGGAGCGCGTGATTCGCGATCCGCTGAACGTCGAGGGCGTGCCCCGCGTGGGTGTCCGCAAGGCACCGGATCACGGCGAACACACCGCCGAGGTGCTGGCGGAGCTTGGGCTGTCCGAAGCCGAGATCGGCGACCTGCAGAACAGGGGCATTGTCTAGTGTCCTGAGTTGCGGGTTCCCGGCCCGCTTCGTTCTCGCGCCCCGTCAGCAACAAAACATGCCTGCCGACCAATACAACCAATGAACAACTCAGGACACTGACGGTTGCTGGTCAGCCTGATCCGGGTCGACCGCCAGTCCGCCCGCTGCGGCGGGCCGCTAGTTCTCGAATCCAATTGGCATGATGTTGCAGATCGAGTAGGTCACCGGCGGCCGGCGGCCCCAGAGCGGGCGGGCGATGTCATCCGCCAAGTCCGCAATATCCGTCTCGAGTGCCCGGACGTCCTCCGGTCGTTCTGACGCGAAGTCGCGTTGCTCGCGGGGGTCACTCGCAAGATCGTAGAGGTAACCGCCGGGGCGATCCTGATTGGGTTTGATCAGTTTCAGGTTGCCGCGCCTTACTGCAACCGTTGGGTAATTGCGCCATACCAGCACGTCGTGGGCCGCGCTTCCGTCGATGATGTCGGTCAGGTTGTAGCCGTCGAGCGCGGCCGACTCGGGCGCGGCGGTTCCCGCTGCGGCGAGCGCGGTTGGGAGTATTGTCCAGCGCCGAGACCGGCGTCGAGACCGTGGAACCGGCGCTGATGACGCCTGGCCAGCGGGCCACGAACGGGACG
>PBVL01000079.1 GCA_002728675.1 Gammaproteobacteria bacterium | reverse complement strand
GACCCGTTGACGGTCCCGCCGCCGAAGGCCTCATTCCGCAGCATCCAGAACGCCCAGTCACCGCCGGCTTCACCCCCGGAGGGACGGGCGGTGAAACGACCTCGCCCGCCGCATTGCGTACCGGCTCGTAGACTGCCCGCGCCGTTTGGATCTGACCTTCGGTCAGACAGTCGGATTGCCCGTTCGCGCCGCACAGGAGAGCGTTCAGTTGCAGGCGTTCAACCGTGCACGCCTGCGGGTCGGACACCACACCGTCTTCAACGCCATGCAGCGCGTCACACCTGGCGAGCGAGTTCCGGTCCAGGACCCGCAGCGCGTCCCGGTCGAGCGGGTGCACAGATTGCGCGCGGTCCATCGCCACCATCCAGGGCGCCATCTCCATGAACTGAAAAGCCGGCGCCCCGGCAATGATGCCGTCGTAGTCGTCCGGGAAGCGGATGGCTTCGAGCATCGCGGCCCGTCCACCGTTGGAGCAGCCCTGCAGATAGGCATACTCAATGTCCCCTTCGTAGTAGTGTCGAATGATCCGCTTGGCTGACAGTGTCAGCGAGATGGACACCCCGATAGGCGTAGTCGAGCAGGGCATGCGGTTGGTTGTAGAACGCGTTGTCGTCCACGGCCTCGTGCCCCGTGTCCGTTGACGCCATCGCGAAGCCTCGCGCGAGCAGGCTCGTCGTGTCGCCGATCTGGCCAGCCGCGCCGCCGACCGCCGTGAACATCATCTTGCCGTTCCTGTCGTGGCGCAGTGTCACAGTGAAACGAATCGCGCGACTCACCACGCCGGTGACCCGGCAGTGCGCGGGAACGGAGTCTGTCGCTGGTACCGCGATCCCCGGCTCGATCGCATGATTGAAGTCAGTCAGGCGGGACAGCTTGCGACAGTCGCCGTTCGCATGTGCTCCAACCGACCACAGAATGGCCAGAACGGCCACGGCCAAACGTCTCATCATTACCCCCAATACCTCGTACGCGCGCCAAGCGTACCGTGATTCTGAACGGGCGACCTCAATCAGGTCATCCGGTGGTGCCCCGCCTCCCCCGACCGCGCTGGCGGAACACAATGGCCAGCGCGCACGTGGTACCTGCACCGGAAAGCGGTACCCGCCGCGCCGGGATCCCGGGGCACTGGCTCATGTCGCCGCGAGCCGCGAATGCCCGGTTGGCGATCGGGCCTCCAGCTTCGACTTTACCGGCGCGGGCATGTTGTCCGGTATTCTCGACAGCCAACCCGCAACCTGGCTGACCAATCGCCACCGAGTACCCGGCGCTCGCCGACCACGCTGAGCGCGTGCTGAAGCAACTGGGTGCAGACGGTCGCGAAACGGTCTGATGACACCTCATATGGATGCACTGCACTACCTGCCGATCAGCGAAATCGCAACGCGCCTGCGCTCCCGCGAGCTGTCGTCGGTCGAACTGACGCGCCACATGCTGGAGCGCATCGACTCACTCGACGGGGATCTTCGCGCCTATGCCACGGTCACGCCGGAACTCGCGCTCGCGCAGGCAGAGGCGGCAGACAGCACTGTTGGCTCAGGACCGGCGCGCGGCCCACTGCACGGCGTCCCGATCGCGATCAAAGACCTCTGTGCAACGAAGGGCATACCAACGATGGGCGGCAGCGGGGTGTTCGCGGACAACGTTCCCTCCATCGACGCAACCGTGGTCCAGCGTCTCCGCGACGCTGGCGCCGTCCTGCTCGGCAAGCTCAATCTGACCGAAGGCGCGATGGGCGGCTACCACCCTGATCTTGCCTATCCGGAGAACCCGTGGGGCGCCGGACGATTCCCGGGTGCCTCGTCCAGCGGCTCAGGAACCGCCACAGCGGCCGGTCTGGCATTTGCGACCCTCGGTTCGGACACGGGAGGGAGCATCCGCTATCCCGCCGCAGCCTGCGGCACCGTCGGCCTGAAGCCCACCTGGGGCCGCGTATCACGCCACGGCGTGATGGATCTTGCGGCATCGCTCGATCATGTGGGCCCGCTCGCGCGAACGGCGGAAGACGCCGGCACAATGCTGGCCGCCATCGCAGGGCACGATCCCGCTGACCCGACGTCCCTGCGAGCGCCGCTACCCCGGTTTGACGACGCGCTTTCCATCGAAGGTATGACGCTCGGCTTCGACGCGCGCTACGCAAGTGAAGACATGCCCGACGACTATGCCGCTGCGGTCCGCGCTCAGGCTGACCTGTTCGATGACCTCGGAGCGACGGTGGTGCCCGTGACAATGCCGACGCACCTGAGGGAGTACCTCACGGCATGGCCCGTGCTCTGCTCGGCGGAAGCGGCCGCGGCCCATCGTTCAACCTATCCGGCGCGCGCCAAAGACTATGGTCCCTGGTTCCGCGGCTGGCTCGAAATGGGCGCGGGACACAGCGCCGCCGACTATGCCGCGGCGAACGAACTGCGCCTCGCCTGCAATGGCGAGGTGGCCGGCACCCTCGAAGGCGTCGATGCCCTCATCCTGCCGGGCGCGGCGAGAACCGCGCATCGGGTGACGCCCGAATCAATGTGGGGACCGATTCCGGACGACAGGGACAGTTGGCATTCCCGCTTTACCGTGCCTTTCGACTACAACGGCTACCCGACTCTGTCTCTGCCGTGCGGTCTCGACGGCAAAGGGTTGCCCTACTCCGTGCAGCTTGCATCGCACCCACTGCGCGAAGCGACGCTCGTCAGGCTGGGGCGCGCGTTCCAGGCGGCAACGAGCTTCCACCTCGCGACGCCGCCCGACTGGGCCTGAGCGGGCGTGCATGCTCTCGGCTAACATCGGGCGTCTGACAAGGGAGTTCCATGATGCGCGCAGTCATGTGTGAAACGTTCGGCCCGCCCAGCGGGTTGAAGGAGGTCGAGGTCCCGAAACCGGTACCCGGACCCGACGACATCCTCGTCGAGGTTGCCGCCACCGGGCTCGGCTTCGCGACCGGGCTCATCATTCAGGGACTCTACCAGTTCAAACCGACCCTGCCCTTCTGCCCCGGAGGCGAGTTTGCGGGCGTTGTTGCCGAATGCGGTGCGAACGTCACGCGGTTCCGACCGGGCGACCGCGTCTTCGGTCAGAGCAACGCCGCGCTCGCTGATTTCCTGCTGGTCAGGGAGCCGCAGTGCTTCGGGATCCCACCGGGCACGAGCGACGCGCTCGCGGCAAGCCTCTATGGGAACTACCTCACTGCGATTCACGGGCTCCGGGACCGGGGACAACTCGCGGCTGGCGAAACGCTCCTGGTGCTTGGCGCCTCGGGCGGGGTCGGCACCGCCGCGGTAGCCGTTGCAAAGACCCTGGGCGCCCGGGTGATCGCGGGCGCATCCACGGCAGCAAAACGGGAAGTTGCCCTCGCGTGCGGCGCCGACGCGGTCGTCGACTACACGCAGGAGAACTGGCGCGCGGCATTGAACGATCTCTGTCCGGATGGTCTGGACGTCGTCTACGACCCGGTGGGCGGCGATCTTGCGGAGCCGGCCCTGCGTTCGCTCGCTGAAGGTGGTCGATTTCTCGTCGTCGGGTTCGCCGCCGGCGAGATACCCAAAATCGCCCTGAACCTCCCGTTGCTCAAGACCGCCGCCATTGTGGGCGTCAACTGGGGTGGGCTGTCTGACGCCCATCCTGAAGAGAACGTGCGGCTCGCAGCGACGCTCAACGAATGGCTTGCCGCGGGCACGCTGGTCCCCGCGCCCGTGACCGAACGACCGGCGGCGGCATTCGTCGCGGCAATGGAAGACCAGCTTGCGGGCCGGATTACCGGAAAGCTGGTGCTGGTCCGCTGACGCGTCTCCCGCCAACCAGGAACCGGCCTGCCACACCACGGTCATGGGTCTCGAAGCCTGCACGATCGGCTGCCTACCAGGGACAAGACAGGCCCCGCGACTAGCGCTCGTAGAAGTCGGCGCCGTGCTGACCGGTCAGACCGTCGATCATGCGCATCAGCGTTTTCTGTCGATCTGACAGCATCGGTAGCCATGCGGGATCGAAGCGATCGTGCGGATCACATTGAAAACGCAACCAATGGGCAAAGCGGTAGTGACCGAACAGCGCGGCACGCGGAGCGTCAGATCTGTTCTCGCCACTGCCATGCCACGTCTGCCCGTTGATCACGATGACGCTGCCTGCCCGGATCTCGGCCTTGTGCTCAAATGGAATATGGAAGTCAGACGGCGGCACTCGCAGGCCGCTGTTGTGACTGCCGGGAACAACGCGGGTTGCACCGTTCGCCGCGGTGAAATCCTGCAGCGCCCATATCGTGTTCATCATGAGCGGCGCTTCACCATGGCGAAGCAATGGCACTGGCACATCGCTATGCAGACCCTGATCGGGATCCCCGGGATAGACCACGCGCGCATTCAGGCTACCGAGAATGATCTCGCTGCCCATCGTCCCCTCGATCACGGACAGCACCCTCGGATGGTCGATGAGCGGAAAGAACATCGGGTCGAGCGTCACGAGGTTGGCAAGGTGCCGCGCTCTCCCACGGTAAAGGGTATCGACACCAATGTCCGGCTCCGTGGCCATGACGAAGTCATGCAGAGCCCTTACTGTATCGGCCGGCAGCACGTCCTCCAGGACGGTAAACCCAAAGAATCTGAGCTCGTTGAGCTGTTGCACGAGCTGCGGGTCGGGGTTGGCCTCCGGCCCGGTTCCAAGAGGTTGCTCCATCATCCGCCTCCGAGGCTGATCGCAATCCGATACTGACCGTCATCTCCGGAGGGAGTAGCCGGGCCAAACTGTCCATGCGCAAAGGGCATCAGGGTCAGGGCAGGCGCCTTTGAAACATCGCGTGGACCCGCTCCCAGTGCCTCTCCGATGCACCGCGATCGTACCGTTCGCCCGCCGGCGCAAAGCCGTGTGCCGCACCTTCCATGAAGTCGATCCGGTAGTCGATCCCGGCGTTCCGCATCGCCTCATCCATCGTTGCCATTTCCTCCGCTGTCGCAGTCGGGTCGTTGTCCGCCCATGCGAAGTAAACCTCGGCGTCAATGTTGTCGAGTTGCAGGTGTGGCGAATCGGGCTGATCAGTGACGATCCAGGCGCCGTGGACCGACGCGATCGCCGCGACCTTGTCCGCGCGATGTTGCGCGAGGGCCAGAACAAGGGGACCGCTCATGCAGAACCCGACCGCGCCCACCTTGCCGTCGACGTTCGCAGCGGGATTCGTGGCCGCGTATGCAAGCATCGCGTCCGCGTCGACAAGTGCCCCTTCGCGGGTGACCGACTGCATCAGTTCGCGACGCTCGTGCATATCCTCGTCACTCGTGCCGAACTCACGGTACGGACTCTTGCGGTAGTAGAGGTACGGAAGCAGGACGCAGTAGCCCGCGCTCGCCAGCCTCGACGCCATGTCCTTGAGCGCGGGACGGATCGACGGCGCATCCATCAGGTAGAGGACAATCGGAAACGGCCCGCCATCCTCGGGGTGAAACTCGAAGGTTGGCATCGCGCCATCGGCGGTCTCGATGCTGATTTCCCGCTCAATCATGGTCTGGCCTCAACTGAAGAATCGCTCTCGCTCGGCGCCACAGTACGGGCGGCCACACGGTCGCGCAATCCCGCCCTTGGTATGCTCACAGTGACCACCACGGAGAACTGATTGATGGACATGATCCGCATGGACGTGCCAAGCGGACTCTCAATGCCGCTCGGCGAAGCGATGTTCACGCAACGTGCTACCCGCAGGCTCGACCCCAACCGCGCAATCCCGGAGGAGGCCATCAAACTCCTGCTGGATGCCGCCTCGAAGGCTCCCAACGGCGGCAACGCGCAGCCCGCGCGCTATCTTGTCGTCAATGACCGGGAGAAAATCCGTGAGTTTGGCCCGCTCTACCACGAGGCTTGGTGGGCCAAGCGCCGTGACGGCTATGGCTGGAAAGACAAGCGCGACATTCCCGCAGGCTCCCCATATCGAATGCCCGCGTTACTCGCAGACGAGATGGGTAACGCGCCCATGGTGGTGCTGGCGTTTTCGACCAGCGGTCCCAGCAAAGCCATGTCCGTGCTGCCCGGCGTGCAGAACATGCTGCTTGCTGTCCGCGCACTCGGGATCGGGTCCGTGTTGACCACGCTGCACGCAGAAGTGCTGGATCGGGTCTTCACGCTGTTTGACGTCCCTGCCGACATGACCTTTCACTACTGCATTCCGTTTGGTTACCCGCGAGGCAACTTCGGGCCAACCTCACGCTACGCGTCCGCCGACACCTCACACTGGAATACGTGGGACAACCCAGTGCCGTGGAAGTGAACACGGAGGCTGCCGGCCCTGCGCGCGGAAGGCTGGAGACCGCTCGTTGGTAACAAGCGGTATGGATCGAGTTCGTCGCGCCAGGATGTCGGGGCACTTGCGTCGACGAGAACGTTCCGTANCACGAGGTCATGTGACATTCGTTTCTCGCACTTTTCGATTGTTCTGTTTGAGGCGCGCCACGGGTGCCTGATTCGAGCGTGCGTTAACGCCCTTCGAAGTTTGGTTCACGTCGTTCGACGAATGCCTGGGCGCCTTCACGATGATCGGCGGTCTGGGACAACAGGCGGACCGTCGCGATCTGATAGTCGGCTATCCGGTCGTAGTCATAGTTGAGGCCCATGCGAATGCCCTCCTTCGCCATCATCTGACCAAGCGGGCTCTGCGCCGCAATCTCCCGCGCCAGCTTGTATGACTCATCCATGAGGCTGTCGTGTGGCACGACCCGATTGACCATTCCGATCGCGCCCAACTCTTCCGCTTCGACCATGCGCCCCGTCAGCACGAGTTCGTACGCACGCGCGACGCCGATGATGTTCGGCAGGATCATCAGACCGCCGAGACTCGGACAGAGCCCGCGTCGGACGAAAAACTCGCCCATTCGTGCCTGATCACTGCCAAGACGCATGTCGCACATCAGGGCAATATCGCAGCCGTAGCCGACAGCAGCGCCGTTCACTGCGGCGATGGTGGGTTTGGGGCACTCCATGATTGCCGTGTCGAGCCAGTTACGCCGGTGCGAGCGCAGGTCATCGATCTGCTCGAGCAAACGCCGGCTGCGCGCCTCGTCGCTGTTGTCAGGCTCGGCTAGGAAGATCTGATTGACGTCATCACCCGAGCAGAAGCCGCGGCCCTCGCCCGTGAGCACGACAACGCGAACAGCCTTGTCCTCCCCGGCCCGCCGGAACGCGTCCTCGAGTTCCCGATAGGTTTGTACGGTACCGGCGTTCATCGCATGCGGACGATTGAATTTCACGGTCGCAATCCCATCGTCGACGTCGTACAGGATTTCTTCGTATTCCATGTCACTCCTCCTTCTGTCTTCCCCGAGATCGGCAAGTCAGATCCCGATACTAACGCCGGCTCGCAGCGTCCGCCCCTCCTGAGGCATGGAGCCTCACGCGGGACTGGCTTAAAGTCGCACCTGTGAACGCACCCACCACGGAAGCAGTACCGCCGGTCCGCCGACTCGGCGTCATCGGCGACGCCCATGCGGAAGACGAACGCCTCGAAGCAGCTCTCGAAGTCCTCGCCGCCGAACAGGTTGACCTGCTGGTCTGCACCGGTGACCTTGTCGACGGTACCGGATGCCCGGACCGCACGGTCGAACTGCTGCGCGACGCGGGGGTCGTCACCGTCCGCGGCAACCACGATCGTTGGCTGCTCGAAGACA
Organism: Gammaproteobacteria bacterium; assembly: GCA_002728675.1. GTDB lineage: Bacteria > Pseudomonadota > Gammaproteobacteria > Pseudomonadales > Azotimanducaceae. Next base: position 15,066 of record PBVL01000079.1, on the reverse strand, counting down.
AGGCGCGGCACGTGCCGGACGCACATCGCGCCGAGGCCCTTCAGGCGAAGACCCTCGACTACCTGCGCGAGCTTCCGAGTGAACGCCTCATTCCGACGGTCGCGGGGCCACTGCTCCTGTGCCACGGGGTCGGCAAGTCCGATCTGAGGAAGGTCTGGCCCGGCTCGGAGCGCATGCCGCCTGAGCGCAGCAAGGAACTGGATGCGCTGATCGCGGGTGGCCAGACGCGCTTCATGCTGAACGGTCACATGCACTTTCGGGTGCTTGTGCACTTCCAGTCGCTGACGATGTTCAATGCCGGCACGCTGCGCGGCAACCACGCGCCGGGCTTCACGATTCTCGATTTCGAAACGGGCGCCGCGCACCCGTTCACACTGGGCGAAGGAGTCCCGGAGCGTGTCGACCTGGTGCCACTCAACCCAACACCCGACCGGCGCATTTGGAAAGACACGCTCGAGTTCGACGGCAACTGGCAGCCGACCCGGGTGTTCTGATCTTCAGCTGCTTTGCGGCTTGAACCGCTCGATCACCCTCTCGATCAGCGTGAAGTCTGCAAGGTCCCGGTATTCGCCGGCGTCAAAGAAGGTGCCCTCGCACGACGGCCACGCTTCGTAGCCGATGTGCGACTGGTGCGAATCCGTCACCGTGTGCATGCGAGTGTTGCACCTGGGACAGTCGACTTCCCGAATCGGATCAAACCGTTTGTCCTTGACGGCGCTGCCGGTGTCAACTGCCTCGGCACCTCCCGCCTGGCGCATCGTGTCTTTTCGAGATAGTCGAACCAAAGACCCTTGCACTCGGTGCATCGATCCACTTCGATCCCCTGATGCTTGACGCGCTCCATCCGCGCGGCACACTTTGGGCATTCCATCGGCAGTCCCCAGTCGGTCGCCCCCTTCACGGTCGCGCGGACGCCTTTTGGTGTCAAGGCTTGCGTCCCGCGCGCTTGAGGTCGGACCCGCTCTTCGCTACGGTCGGCACATGAACCGTTCAACCCTGATCGACCGAATCAACACGCTGAAGTCCGAACTGAATGAAGCCGAGGCTGAGCTCGCGGCCCTGGAGGGTTCGCCCGCTCGGCTTGCGGNGGAACTCCGCGCGACCCGGGGCTANGCAACCGAGGCCGGCTCTGCCAGCGCNATCGACGACGCAGCCGCGAGNCTGCACCGCTATGGATTCTGCGTCGTGGACGGCGTGATCCCCCAGGACGTCGTCGCCGATGTGCGGGACGAGGTGAATGCGGCCGAAGTGCTGATCAAGGAGAACGTCACGCGCGCGCGGCATGCCCGTGACCATGACGCTTCGGACTCAGCGGAGCCCGAGCTCCGTCCGGCCCGCAAACCGCCGTTCCAATCGAAGCTCCCCAACGACATTGTCTACATGCCGCTCTATGCGAACCACCTCGCACACCCGACAACGACGGCGATCGCCAGACGCATGCTGGACGATCATCTCCGGATCGCGCAGCTCCACCTGCGTCCAATTGCGGCCAACGACCCGGACGGCACACCTGGCGGATTTGGTGGGGTCGAATTGCGCGGGCGCGCGGATACCCGCGAATGGCACACCGACTGGCCGCACGATCTGTCTGCCTACGGCAGCGACAATGCCGATCTGAACGTCGGCTGCATTCACCAGCCGTTTCCGGACGTCCCGATGTGCATCGTGATGATCTGGTATCTCACCGACGTCGACGAGCACTCGGGCGGCACCTGGGTTGTACCCGGCTCGCACCGGGACAGCCGCAACCCGCGGGGACCGAATGACGGGATCAACGTCACCGCGCCCATTCCGGGCGACCTGCAGGTCAAGGCGCGCGCCGGTTCGGTCTTCATGCAGGACTCACGCACCTGGCACGCGTCGACCATGCACAACACGGGAGCCAAGCGCGTTGCTGTCGTCAACCGGTGGGCGCCGTGGTGGCTTGCCGTGGACGACTACGCCCCGGGCGGGTGGTTCGACACGATCTGTCGCCCGCTGACGGTGTCCGAATACGAGGCGCTGCCCGTGGCACTCCAGCCCTACCTGCGCCACTGCTGCCCGGACGTACCCGACTCACTGCAGCAGCCGGTTCTGGACCGCGCACGGGCCGCAGCAGAGCGCAATCGTTGGGGCTTCGAGCAACTCCGGACGCGGCCCGACGACATTGCGGACGACAACGCCCACGTCAATGTCGTCATCAGAAACTGAGCGCAGGTCAGAAGCTGGGAGTGTGCTCGACGTAACCGCGATAACGATTGCGGATGTTCTGAACGTAGTTCACCGGCTCTCTGCCGCGTACGTAGCCGTATTTTGCCTTCCGCGCATACTGGCGTTTCGACAGCAGCAGCATTGCGCGCTCGACGTTGTCGAACCACTGATTCGGGTCGAGCCCCTGCTGGCGCGCGAGGCGCCTTGCGTCATACACGTGACCAAACCCCGCATTGTATGCCGCGAGCGAGAACCAGAGACGCTCGTCAACGGGCAACGTCACCGCGAACCGGTCACGCGTCCAGTCGAGATAGCGCACGCCCACCTCGATCCCGGTTGCGGGATCGTACAGGCCATCCGCATCGCGGTAACCGAGCTCTTTGGCGGTACGAGGCAGCACCTGCAGAAGCCCCCGCGCCCCTGCAAAGCTGTTGGCCTGCGGGTCAAACCGACTCTCCTGGTACATCTGGGCGACAATCAGTCGCCAGTCGAACGTGAACGCATCTGCCTGTGGCCGCACCAGGTCGTCAAACGGTGAGAGAGTGTCCGCGTCCCTGTGATCTTCATGCGCGCGCATCCGGCGTTTGTCCCGGAAATACCGGTTGTAGATTGTGTTGAACTTGAGCCCCCGGTAGTGGCGCTTGAAGAACGCGTCGACCGAGCCCAGCAGTTCCGTATCACCCTGCCTCACAACCCACCCGTGCTCGACGGGGTCACCGAGCGCAATCCCCCGCACGATCTCATCGGAGAACGTCGTTTCAATGTCCACGATGTGCGAGTCCGCAAGCGTGACGTCGATCGTGCCGACCATGACGTCCTCCAAGATGTCCTGCGTATCGTGACCATCCGGGGCTGCAATCAATTCGAATCCCAGCTCGTCCCTCACGGCCTGGAGACTCTCCCAATAGGACGAATCTCGGTGCACGACCACCTGACGGCCGGCGAGATCGGCGAGCGTCTCGACGGCGGGCGCATCCGCCCCCGTCACGAACACTTCACTCACGCTGTGGTACCTGCGCGAAAAGCGAAAGCCCCGCGCCTCGCGCCCCGGCGTGACCGTCAGTGCGGAGGCGACGAGGTCGCCATGGCCTTGCGCAAGGTAGTCGAGAGGATCCACCTCGTCAGGTGGCACAATCACCTCGAGCCTCAGCTTCTCTGACCCGGCAAACCATTTCGCAAGCTCGTATTCGAACCCGCGCAGCTCACCTTTCCACAGGAAGTAGGTCGCAGGACCGTTGCGCATGATCACGCGCAACCGCCCCCGCGTCTTGAGCGCCGACAGGTCCTCCGCGTAGGTCTCCTCCCGGCCCGCGAGTTTCACTTCGGAGAGGAACAGGTTGAGGGCAAGCAACAGGTTCGGGTTGTCCTTGCGCACGCCCCACGCGAGGTTGCGCGTCCCCGGCAACGTCCACGCGCGTCTGAAGTCGTCGCGGTATCCGGCAAGCCCACGCGCCTGATTGCTGTCCATGACCGTCGCGTCAGCCTCGCCCGAAACGACCAGATCGAGCATGCCATCCGGTCCGGCGGCGCTGTCGCCAAGTACCGTCGACGCGGTTGCGACCGTTGCAAGCGATTCCGCGTACGCGGAGCCCTCCGGTACCACGAGACGCAGCAGCCCAAGGTCCTCCACCCGATTCACCGGCGGGGCGTCCCGCCGCACGAGAACCCACTCGCGGACCTGATCGACCGGCAGTGAGAAGGCGATTTCCGTCTCGCGGGACTCGGTCTGGGTCAGATTCGTGGCGATGAGATCCCCGTCACCGGCGTTCAGTGCCGCGATGAGATCGTCGAAACGTGGAATGAGAATCCACTCCGGCTCGAGTCCCATCCGCCGTGCGAAGGCCTCGCCCATTTCCCGCATCTCGGCGGCCGGAAGACCGCTGCGAGGTAGTCCGCCACCTTCCCAGCGAGGCGCAAGCAGGCGCAGTTTGCCTCGCTCGCGAAGTGCGTTGAGGTCGCCGGTTTCGGTATAGCGGGGTGCGACGACGGGGTGCTGTGGTGGGGCCGTCTGTTCGGCGTTGCCAGTCGGCGCGGAGGCAGCAGACCAGGACGATGCGGAGCCGGCCGGATCGTCGCCACCGCAGCCGACTGTGAGGATCGCCAGCGCGAGCACAAGCGCGCCTGGGCGGCGCGACCACCGGGTCGCCTTTCCGTCGTTCGCCATGGACGCAGTGTATCAGTCGACCCGGCGGCTGCACCCTCCTCTCGCACTACAATTGGCGTCATGTTCTTCGATGCGATACGCGCCTGGCTCCCAGCGGACCGCGACACGCCGTACGCGGAGCGCCTGCAGCGCGATCGCATGCTTGGACGACGCGGCGGCGGGGCGAGCCACGTTGAGCACGCCATGCGCTGGTGGCAGGAGACCGACGCGGGCCCCCTCACGTCGGGAATGCACCCGGCCGGTCAGCACACGCCGACCCAGCCCGCCCCGCCTGCATACAGTGCCGCCCTGCGACTCCTCACACTCAGCGCTGCCGCCCCTCGGCCCAGCGCTGGAGCGCGGCCTGCTCTCGCTCAGCCCGCTGCGCACGGCTGCGTCGGCGATCGATCAACATCTGGGTATGAACCTGTTCGCGGGTCCCGCGGGCGCGGCCGGGCACCAGTACGCGAAGTGGTTCGTGATCTCGGCGGCGCAGTGGCTCGCGGTGGCCTTCTATGTCGGCCTGGTCAGCGTGACGCTGACGCTGCTGGTGTTCACGGATCTGGCGTTCGGATGGAGCAGCACAATCAGTCTTTCGACCGACCGGGTCAGCGGACTTGCGCAGGTTCTGGCTACGCCGTGGGCTGCCTTCGCGCCCGGCGCGGTGCCCAGCATGGAGTTAGTTGAACAATCCCGCTTCGTACGCCTGGCCGATCCTCCGCCCGATTCGGTGCGGCTCGGGGGCTGGTGGCCGTTTCTCTTCTTCTGCATCGTCGTCTACTGGCTCGCACCGCGGATGCTCGTGCTGATCCTCGCACTCTTGCGCAGGCAGGTTGCGTTACGCGAACTGCTCCTGACCGACCCGGAGGTCGTCGGCCTGCTCGAGCGACTGTCCCATCCGATCATCACACCAGAGGCACGGATGCCCGAAGCGACCGCACCTCCTGCCGCCCCGCCCCTCGGGCAGGCTCCACGCGACGACGGGCACCCTGCAACGGGCATCATCTGGAACGGTGCCGTCGACGACACGGCTGCGCCCGCGCTCGCCCGCGCCGCGGGTTACGTCATCAGCGGACCGTGCATTGCCGCATCGAGTGTCGCACCCCGGATCGAGGTTCCCGGTGGCAGCGACAGGCTGCTCATCCTGACGAAAGGCTGGGAGCCGCCCATGCTGGAGTTTCACGACTTCCTGGAGCAACTCCGTGCCGACGCGCCCAACGCGACGCTGATCGTCGTTCCGGCCAACCTCGACGCTGACGGCGTCGATACCGCCGACCGGGACGTATGGGCCGCGTCGATCGCCCAGGCGCCGACATCACGCGTGTTCGTTGCGGGAGGTACGGGATGACGATCCCGGCCCTCCCGGTCGTCGGCCAGCCCAACAAGGGCAAGAGCAGCGTGGTCGCGACGCTGGCAGAAGACGATGACATCCTGATCTCACCAGTCCCCGGCACGACGCGCAGCGCCCGCGAATACGCCTTTCGGGTCGACGACGAGGTCCACTTCAGGCTGATCGATACGCCAGGGTTTCAGCGCGCGGCGGCGGTGCTCGCCTGGCTGAACGAGGTGCCGGTCTCCGCCAACGAACGGCCGAAGCGCGTCCGCGCCTTCGTCGAGCAGCACGCGGGCGACCCGCGGTTCAGCGACGAGTGTGAGCTGTTACGGCCCATCGTCGACGGTGCCGGAATCATCTACGTTGTGGACGGCGCCAAACCGTACGGTGCGGAATACGAGGTGAAGATGCAGATTTTACGCTTCACCGGCAGACCGCGGATGGCGCTCATCAATACGATTGGCCCTGGTCGCTTCGTCGAGGACTGGCGTCGCGCGATGGACCAGTACTTCTCGGTCGTCAGGGTCTTCGATGCCGCGGAAGCCAGCTTTCCCCAACGCCTCGAACTGCTTGGCGCATTCGGCACCGGTACACGAAGCCTGGGCGCACAATCTGCNGGAAACCGCGCGCGCCATGACNGGGGAGCGAACGCGCCGCCGGGACAACGCCGCACGCNAGATCGCCGATACCCTCGCTGACATGCTGACGCTGCGTGTGGAGCGGGCGCTGCCGGCAGCGACGCACGCGGCCGATGAAGGCGCGTCCATGCAGGACGAACGGAAAGATCGCCTGCGCCGACGCTAAGCCGCGGCACGCCGAGGGCATTTACTGGCATGAGGGGGTCGAGCGCGTGGAAAGCGAAATGCCCGTAGTCACCGAAGACCTGTTTGCCGAGAGTACCTGGGCGCTGTTCGGGCTCACGCGCCGCCAGCTCGCGGTCACCGGCGCGGTGTCCGGCGCGGCGGTGGGCAGCGGCGTCGATCTCGCAGTTGGCGGCACGTCGTTCCTGTTGGGAGCGGGGATCGGGCCGCGGTCGGCGCGGCAAGCAGCCTGCTCGGCAGCCGCGCAATTGGCGGCAAGCGGATTCTCGGACGCCCGCTCGGCGGCTCGACCGCAAGCGTCGGCCCAATTCGCGATGCCGCGTTTCCCTGGGTCATCCTCGGCCGGGACTGGGCCCATCACCAGATGGTCAGCGAACGCAACCACGCCAAACGCGACGCGATCCAGCTGGACCTCGCCGCAGCGGACGCCCTGATGGGTTGGACTCCCGATGCGTTGCGTCGTTCCCTGCCCCTTGTGATCGGACGCATACGAAGCCGGTGGGGCAGTCCCAAACACCGGGTGGAACTGGCCGAACTGATCGCGACCCTGTTCGATACAGATGTCGCCGAGGACACCGGGCGCCCCGTCGATGACCACCCTTCCGCGCCCTGACACCTGGAGTATGATGCGGGAGGCTTACACTGCCGGTGGACGCACGCATGACCCGCATCAATCGAGCCATCGCCCAACTTGAACGCGACCAGCCCATCTTCTACACCGGCGGTCACGCCGGCGCTGAACTGACCGTCGAGGCCGGACACGCCATGCAAACCACCTGGGCGGATTACATCAACGTCGGCATGGAGCACGGCACCTTCGACGTGGCCGGCCTCGAGGCATTCATGCGCGGACTGAGCGAGGCTGCGGGCGACACGCCGGCGGTACTCGTGGAACTGCCCGCGACCGGAACGTCGCGCGAGGCGATGGCCGCCAACACCTGGCAGATCACGCAACTGCTCGGCCGCGGCGTACACGGGCTCCTGCTGTGTCACGCCGAATCGCGGGGCGCGGTCGAAGTGTTCGTCGATGCGACACGGTACAGCTTCCGCGGCGGCAGCCGGGGCAACGGCAGTCAGGGCACCGCGGCGGCGATCTGGGGGCTCTCACCGGACGACTACATGGAGCGGGCCGATCCCTGGCCGCTGAACCCCGGGGGAGAATTGTTGCTGGGGTTGAAAATAGAAAACCGGCGCGCGCTGGAAAATGTCGAGGAGACCGTCAGCGTGCCCGGGATCGCGTTCGCAGAATGGGGCCCCGGTGACATGGCGATGTCTTTCGGATTTCGCCCAACCCGGGAGAACTGGGAACGACCCGAGCTCCGGGAAGCGCGCAACCGTGTGTTCAACGCCTGCCGGGACGCCGGCGTGCGCTTTCTCGAGGCTGCCGAACCGGACGAGGTGGCGGCAAAGTACGACGAAGGCGTACGGGTTTTCGCGGCGGGGGAAGAGGCAGCCCGCATCGGACGCGAACACGCGGCCGGGTAGCGGGTCCGGAGCACCACGCTTCGACGCCGGGTGCTACCCGCCGACCCTGGCGCCCGGGGCAATCGTCGGGGCCGCCGCATTCAGCGACTCCATCGCGAATCCTGCGGCCTTGCGGTAACGATCCATGAACGCCTCGCGCTCGGCCCGCGGCAACACCGTCTCGATCTCATCAAACACACCGCCACAGCGCTCATCGAGCAGATTCAGCAATCCGAACGGTCCGGCGTCCCGATTGCGGAGGACCACCGCAGACACTTCGGCACACAAGCGCGCGTCGTAGGCGGCCAGCGCCCGCGCGGACACGCCGTGCGCAACCAGCTCCGCGCCGAGCACGCGGGCATCGACGATCGCCTGACTCGCGCCGTTCGAGCCGGTCGGATACATGACGTGAGCCGCATCGCCGAGCAATGCCACCCGATTGCTGACCCAGGTCGGCACCGGATCCCGGTCGATCATCGGATATTCGAAGATGCGATCCGCGCCTGCCAGAAGTGCAGGCACATCCAGCCAGTCGTAATCCCAGTCCTCGAAGTGGTGCGCGAAAACCTCGAGCGCCACTTCTTTGCTCCAATCCCCGTCGCGCACACCGTCCACCGCGTCCACGGTGATCTCTGCGATCCAGTTGATCGTCGCCAGACCCGTTGCCGGGTCCGCGGCCGAGATGGGATAGAACACGATGCGCTTGTCGTGCGCCCCGAACCCGACGAACGACGCCCCGGTGCGCACGGGAACCGCTTCGGTCGTCCCGCGCCACATGATGGCGCCACTCCAGTGCACGGGGCCCTCGCCTGGATACATCTGTGCCCGAACGGCCGAATGCAGGCCGTCGGCGCCGACGAGCAGCGATGCACGGTGGTCCCGCGTCTCACCGGCTTGTTGGACACGGACGGTGACACCGGTTTCGTCAATGGCGTACTCCAGTACGCGGGCATCCGTCACGATCGCTTCGTGGCCCAGTCGCTGGAGCGCCGCTTCGTAGAGCAGCATCTGGAGCTGCCCGCGATGGACTGAGTATTGCGGCCAGTGATAACCGGCGGAGAGACCGCGCGGTTCGGAATAGACGTCCTGGCCGTTCCGGCCAACCAGCGCCCACTCTTCAGTCCTGACACCGATCTGGTCCAGCGCCGACGTGTCGAAGCCCAGATCGAACAGTTCGCGTACGGCGTTGGGTTGCAGGTTGATTCCGACGCCCACCGGCTGCGGTTCGCGCACCGACTCGAACACGAGGCACAGTACGCCGATCTGATGCAGCGTCAACGCAACGCTCAGTCCGCCGATCCCTGCACCCGCGACGATGACCGGATTTTGGTGATCCAGACCGACCGGCATGCCTGCCTACGCCATCCCCTCTGGTACGCGCGCCCACGTCGGCGCCTCATGCAGGAACACCGCGCGGTCCGGCTGGAACAGCTCGGGATCGTCGAGCGAACCCGCCGCGACGCTGGTCAGCCCAAGTTCGGTGGCCCCCCACAGGTTCGAGCCGCAGCGACCGCAGAAGTGCAGCTGCACGGTTCGCCCCACTTCGGAGCTGCGCTCGTAAACAGACGCGGTTCCCTGCAGGACGCTGAACACTTCATCCTTCACCATGTAGCCCGCGTAACCGTCGGTCCCCGATCGACGCCGACATGCCGCGCAGAAACAGAACAGTTGCAGCTGGGCGTCGCCAGAAATAGCGTAGCGGATGTCACCGCACAGACACCCTCCCCCGATTCTCTCCGTCACGCTCACCCCCATCGCAGCGCCTGGCTGGCATCAGTTGTCGAGGGCAGTATAGGCGCAGTGCAGCGCGACAGACGATCCCAAGGTCTTTCGCGCACACCCACACCATTCGACGCGAACGCCTAACGACTCCGCGCCTGGCGCCCAATGAGCGCCGCGGTCACGGCAACGGGCAATCCCACCGCGAACATCACCCCGTTCGACAACATGCCGTCGTCCAGGAGCCCCGGCAGCGCAATTGCAACGCCGGCGAGCCCAATGAGGGGGCGCGCAATGCGCGGGAACCGTGTGAGCGGACCGAGTCCCGGCAGATATCCCTGCACGCTGGCCGCGATGAGCAGCACCCCAAGCACCGCTTCGATGAAAGGCAAGACCGCCGGCATGAAGCCGTCCTGCAGCGTCAGTTCCGGAGCCAGGACGAAAACAAAGGGAATGAAATAGGTGCTCGCCCCGAGCCCCATTGCCGTAAAACCGGTCAGCATGGGCCTCGCTCCCGCGATCGCCGCGCCGGCAAACGCGCCCAGGGCAACCGGGGGCGTGATGAACGACAGCATGCCCCAGTAGAGAATGAACAGATGCACCGCCAGCGGATCGAGCCCGCCTTCGATCAACGCCGGGGCCAGGATGATCGCGAGGAAGATGTAGGCAGCCGTGACGGTCATGCCAATCCCGAGCACAAAGCTCGTGAGGGCCCCCATCAGCAGCAGGATCAGGGTCGAACCACCCGCAATGAAGAGCAGTTCGTTGACGAGCGTGCCGGAAAGGCCGGTCAGGGACAGCGCGCCCACAATGAGGCCGACTCCAGCAAGGATCGCGAGCAGCTCGACGAGCAACCCACCGACCGATTCGAGGAACCGGGCTGCATCCATCCAGCCCCAGCGGTGCGCGCGGGAAAACTGGTTCAGTACGAGGAGCACGCCCGTCGCAATCCAGGGCGCGAGCGCCTCCCGCTGCAGGACGAGCAACAGGACCACGAGTACCGCGAACGCCCCGAGGTAATACCAACCGTCCCGCAGCGTCGGCCCGAGCCTCGGGGTCGCCTCGGGGGGCAGGCCCGACACGTTGTTACGCCCGGCGTAGCTGTCGATCTGCATGAAGAGCGCGCCGAAGTAGAGGACCGCCGGAATCGCCGCCGCCACCGCGACCTCGTAGTACGGCACCTGCAGGAAGGTCGCCATGACAAACGCGGTCGAACCCATGATGGGAGGCAGCAGGACGCCACCCGTCGATGCACAGGCCTCGATCCCGGCGGCGGTCTCTTTGCCGATCCCGCTCTTCTGCATCGCAGGAATGGTCAGCTGCCCAGTCGTCAGCACGTTGGTGATCACGCTGCCGCTCATCGACCCCATCAGCCCGCTCGAAACGATCGCCACCTTGGCCGCTCCGCCGCGCACCCCACCGAGCAAGGCCATCGACAGGTTGATGAAAAATTCGCCGCCCCCGGTGCGCTGCAGCGCAACGCCAAACACCAGAAAGCCGATCACAAGATTTGCAAATGCACGAAACGGCAGACCGAGCAGCGACTCACTGCTCATCGTGTGGTATGCCGCGGTCTGATCGATCGTGGCCGCCATGCCGGAGATCGCCTCGGGCATCTGATCCGCGACGAGCGGATAGAGGGAAAACAGCAGCACGAGGAAAAAGAGCGTGTGACCGCCCGCCCTGCGCACTGCCTCGAGCACGAGCAGCCAGAGCGCATACGCCGCGAACGTCGCCGTCCGCGGGGCCTCGAACTCCCAACCTTCGTCCAGCATGGTCTCGGCCGAGCCGAACATGAAGACCGACAGTCCGAACGCGGAGGCAGCGAGGAGCAGATTGACCGGCAGGAACCAGGCGCGTTCGAGCACCGGATAGCGCAGGAACACAAACGGCAGCAGCAGCGCCATGAGTCCGTAGTAGTAGTGCGTCTCGAGGGTCACGAACGCGCCGAACATCGGGTCGCCAAACGTGCGCAGGCTGTCGAGCGCCAGCATCGTCACCGGCACGACGACCATTGCGAGTGCGATCCCCAGTGCGTTCGGACGACCCGCGTGCGGACGGCCCGCGTCCGCGCGTTCCGGACCTGATGACTCAGCCAAGACTCAGCGCCACACGGGATCGAAGCCCGCCGCGGTCAGTTTCTCGGCACGCACTGCCATCCAGCGTGCCTCGAAGTCGTCGGCGGACTGCTGGTCCGCCACGCGTTCCCATGCGTCGGCCAGAACCGCCTGACGCGCGATCAGCCGTTTGTTATGCGCATCGTGCGCGTCTGTCCAGGCACCGACGCTGCGGAAGTAGTCCACCGCGCCCGCGTGCCAGGGGACGACCCAGTCGAACAGCTGCCGGTCGCGGGCCCAGCCGATCGCGCCGGGGTCGGCATCCCTGAAGCGCGGGTAACCCTCGTCGATCGCCCGCGCGAGCGCCCCGACGAGGGCCTTGTCGGTCGTCGCAAGCGTAGTCAGAAGCGGATAGGGGTAGGTGCCGCCTTCGTGCGGCGCTGCATCGGAAATACCGGTGCCGCGCACCGCGACGTGCTGCGCGAAATACGGCGCGATGGCATGCACACGGGCCCAGCATCCGTTGTCCGAATGGGGCATCGCGGGCCAAGCGATCCCCCGTGGTGACGCCTCGAGCTTGCGCGTCGGACCCGATACCGTTGTGGCATACGCGGCGTCGATCTGCCCGTCGACAATCCCGTTCCACATCGCGTTGTAACCCGGGAAATCAACACGCTTGACGTCGTTCCAGGTGATCCCGTGACACGCGAGCAGCGCCTCCATGGAGACGTTCACTGCCGGCGCGCCGCGCACCCAGGGAATCCGTTTCCCGCGGAGTTCGGCGAGCGAGGTCATGCCGCTCTCTGCCGTTACGGCAACGGCCTGGTTGGTCAGGCCGTTCGACATCATCACGAGGCGCAGCGGCACAGGGCCCCATTTGGGAGCCGCAAACTGAAACACGCCTTCCTGCGCAAAATAGGTTGCGACGCCGTTGGCAGTGAACTGGACCCGCCCCCGAACGAGCGGCAGCAGGCGCGACACGTCGTTCTTGCCCGGAATCACACGCAGCGTGACGCGCCTGGTGTCCTTCAGCATCTTGCCGATCGCGACGGACTGGTTGTAGCCCGTTGTACCAAGGTTGTAGGCCGTCCACGCCATCGCGCGCGGCAGTTCAGCACAAGCGGCAAGTGTTGCCAGGAGTGTTGCCCCAAACAGCAGGACTTTGGCGGCGGAGACATAGCGCATGCGGTGGGTTCGGCACAAAGCGCGCAAGCGTATCAGACGAGGTGCCCGTGAGGGCATGCCTGAATGGAGCAGGTATCATCGCAGCGCGGTCCAGATCAGGCGCCACGCACATGTCAGAGATTGTCATCCCCGAACGATTCCGCGGACCTCCCCAATCGGGAAACGGCGGCTACTGCGCCGGCGCCTTCGCGGAGGCGGTTGCGAGCCCCGTCGTCGAAGTGACGCTGTGCTCGCCGATCCCGCTCGACGTTCCCATGAGGCTCGAAGGAGGCCCGGCACCCCGGGTCACACAGGGCGACATGCTGATCGCGGAGATGCGCGCAGCGGAACTGAGCCTCGACGTCCCGGAGCCGCCATCTTTCGACGAGGCCGCTGCCGCCGGACCGGACTCGTACTCACTTGCCAGCGGAATCAACACGTTCCACTCAGGGCGCGGCTTTCACCCGATCTGTTTCTGCTGCGGCGCGGATCACGACGACGGCCTCAACGTCTTTGCGGCACCCGTACAGGATGGCGCGCAGGTCGCGGCGGTGTGGCGGACTCGCGATGCGTGGGGCATCGAGGCCCTGTTGCCGGAGCGTTTCATCTGGGCAGCGCTCGACTGCCCGGGGCAGTTCGCGTTCATGGCGGGTGGCATACGCACCGGCATGCTGGGCAGGATGACCGAGGAAGTCGAACGTCCGGCACCCGCCGGCGCGGACTATCTCGTCACGGGATGGCGGGTCGGTATCGAGGGCAAGAAACACTTCGCCGGGACAGCCGTCTTCGATGCATCAGGCCGCCGCGTGGCCCAGGCGCTGGCCGTCTGGATCGGTCAGCGCGATTAGCACTGTCGCGCAGTCGCGAAGCTTCCCGGGGGCTGGATGAACACAGGCAGGGCAGCATCCGATCAGGACTCTGCGACGGCCCGGCGCTACTCCAGACGCTCGAGGATCTGCACGTGCATACGCTTGCGATGCCGGAAGCCCAGACGCGCATAGACACCGACCGCTGTGGTCTCCGAAGGGCCACCCACGACAACATGGAGGAACGATTGCGCGTTCCTCTCGAAGATCCCCTGGAGCACCCGACTGCAGAGCGCCGCCGCGAGGCCCCTGCCACGCCCGTCCGGATGCGTGCACACACCGGAAAGCTCAATCCACCCCGGCGGTTTGAGTCTCTCGCCCGCCATCGCAAGCAGGCGGCCATCTTCAATGACGCCCCAGTAGTTGCCCATTTCGATCGTGCGCGGCGCGAACGGACCGGGTTCGGTCAGCTTGACCAGCGCCAGCATCTCTTCGACGTGCCGGTCCTCCAATCGCTCCAGCGACACCTCGGAGGCACGGGCGGGCGGAGCCGATGGGGCTTCGCATACCATCTGGTGACACGGGACAACGCGATGCTGCCTGAAGCGGGCCGGGTCGACATCGGCAATGGGTTCCGCCAGCGCAAGTCCGACGACTTCGCCCGGTTGCATGAGGGTCGCCAGGTCATCGAGCCCGGCCGCGTCCCGCACGGCGCCGAATACGCTGACCTGACTGTCGTAGGTGGCGCCGCCGCCGACGACCCGACCCAGACCCGCATGCTCACCGGCGAGCGCGTGCCAGGCCGGGTTATCGAGCAGATCATGAGTCATGTCGAAACGTCCTTGCTCATTGCACCCTGGTTGATTGCACAGTGGTTGACTGCACTGTCCGACACGCGGGCTGCCCTGCATGCTGAGCCTGCCTGCAGTAGCGGCGCAACTCGTTCGCGCTCGATTCCAACCGGGACCGGGCGGCCTTCACGTCCCTGTATGCGGCACTCTCGCAGGCCGCGTCACGCTGATCACCTGAGGTCGTCTCGCAATGATCCGCATAGGCCTCGCCCGCAGCGATACCCGATGGGCGGGCCTCCGGAATGGCCTCAGGCAGGGCTGCAGGCGGGTCAGGCTCGGTTGCGGGCGGGGTTGGCGTGGTCCGCGCCCCGGTAACCTGCCCGTCCCTATGGCGTGCCGCGTCCACGATGCGTATCGCGTCTACGTCCATCGACCATGGCTCGATACCCGCCGCGAGCAGCACGTCACGTTGCACCGACGTCGATACGATGACGCGAAACAGCGGCGCTCCCGCACGTTCGAATCGCGCGATCAGGACCTCGGCGGAGAGCGCGGCGCCCAGTCGCTGCTGTTCGGAA
>PBVL01000078.1 GCA_002728675.1 Gammaproteobacteria bacterium | reverse complement strand
GGCCGTGTCGATGAAGTTGATTCCGGCATCCAGCGCGCGGTCGACGATGGCGTACGAGTCGTCAGGTTCGGTGCGCATGCCGAACATCATGGCGCCGAGACAGAGATTACTGACGCGTGCGCCGGTTCGGCCGAAGAGTCGGTATTCGATTGCCATGCGGGCTCTCCGCTGATCCTGGGACGAGTCTCGACACTATCACCCAACCGGCAGTTGCGTCACAGCATGGCGCCCACTTCATGGTGACCGCTGGGTGGCGCCCACTTTCATGGATCAGCATGCAGGCGTAGTCTTGGGTGCAACAAGAAAACGGCCACCACGTTTCAATGCGTCATCTGTCTGTCGCGAGCCTGCCAATGCGCTCACTGCCCTACAACAACCTCAAGACGATCGTTCAGACCGAAGATCACGTCGTGATCAATATCGAATGGATGCATCACGCCCGGGTCATTCGGATTGGCAAAGACGGCAAGAGGCCCGCGCACCCCGGCGACTGGTACAACATCTATGGTGGCGACTCGGTCGCATGGTGGGAAGGCGACACGCTGGTGGTCGATACGACGAACATCCGCGACTGGCCGGGGTCGGCAAGACCGGGTGTCCATGTGGTCGAACGCTTCACACCGGTTCAGGACAAGGGGCTCGTCTACCGCTATACGGTGACGGACCCCGACTACACCGCGCCGTATACCGGCGAACTCATGTGGCCACGCACGGACGCGTTCAACTACGAATTCGCGTGCCATGAAGGCAACTACTCCATGGGCGGCATGCTGCGTGGAGCACGGGTACTCGAGCAGGATTGGCTCGAAGCCAACGGCGGCGGCGGGAAACAGGCGTCTCACTGACTGGGGAAAACAACATGGCACTGCCAACCGAATACTCGAACCTTGGGTTCGATCCCGATGCACTCCGCGAAAAGTACCGCGAAGAGCGCGACAAGCGCCTGCGTGATGACGCGAACGATCAGTACCAGGAGGTGACCGGAGACTTCGGCTACTTCGTCGACGACCCGTATGTCGAGCGCGAGGAACGAGACCCGATCGAAAAGAATGTTCACGTGGTCATCATCGGCGGCGGCTTCGGCGGGCTCATGTCCGGTGCGCGTTTCCATGAAGCGGGCATCAGGGACGTCCACGTGATCGAGGCGGGCGGCGACTTTGGGGGTACGTGGTACTGGAATCGCTATCCGGGAGCACAGTGCGATATCGAGTCGTACTGTTACCTCCCGCTGCTGGAAGAACTCGGCTACATGCCGAAGGAGAAGTACTCGTTCGCACCGGAGATCTACGAGCATTCGCAGCGGATCGCCAAGACGTACAACCTCTACGACAACGCGATTTTCCAGACCAAGGTGACCGAACTGCGCTGGCTCGAAGACGAGGCGCGTTGGCTCATCTCGACGGATCGCGACGATGCGATTCGTGCGAAGTACGTCGTGCACTCGACGGGGCCCCTCAATCGACCGAAGCTCCCCGCGATTCCGGGGATCGAGGACTACAAGGGCCACACATTTCATACGAGTCGCTGGGACTACGAGTACACGGGCGGTGATCACAGCGGCGGGCTGACAAACCTTGCAGACAAGCGCGTTGCCGTGATCGGTACCGGCGCGACGACCATTCAGGCGGTCCCGTTCGTCGGCAAGCACGCGAAGGAGATGTTCGTCTTCCAGCGCACGCCGTCGTCGGTGGATGTGCGCGGCAACAAGCCAACGGACCAGGAATGGGCAAAGACGCTCAAGCCGGGCTGGCAGCGTGAGCGCCGCGAGAACTTCAACGACATGGTCATCGGCCGGCCCGTCAAAGAGGACATGGTCAACGACGGCTGGACGGAAATCTTCCGCACGCTCGCCAGCATGATTCCGACTGATCCTGATAAGCCGGTGTCACCGGAAGAGGCCGCGGCGCTTGCGGAGCTCGCGGACTTCAAGAAGATGAACGGTATCCGCGATCGGGTCAGCGACACCGTCTCGGACGACGGCACCGCGGAGACGCTGAGACCCTGGTATCGCCAGTTCTGCAAACGTCCGACCTTCAACGACGACTACCTGCCGACCTTCAACNTGCCTAACGTGACGCTGGTGGACACCAGCGATACGAAAGGTGTCGAGCGCATCACCGAAACGGGCATNGAGACGGGNGGCNAGACCTACGAGGTCGACTGCATCATCTTTGCGACGGGATTCGAGGTGGGCACGGCGTACACCCGCCGGTCCGGTTTCGATATCGTCGGCGAAGGTGCTCAGAAGCTCTCAGACTACTGGGCGGACGGCCTGCGGACGTTGCACGGCTTCTCGAGTCACGGCTTCCCGAACTGTTTCCAGGTGGGATTCTCGCAGAACGGCTTCTCCGTGAATCTGACTTCGGTGTTGGACGATCAGGCGCAACACGTCGCGTATCTGATCAACGAGATCGACGCGCGTGGGGCCCGATCGGCCCAGCCTTCGGAGGAGGCGGAAGCGGAGTGGGTGGCGACGATCCGCAAGCTCGCAGTCGCCAACACGGATTTCTTCGAGGCCTGCACGCCGGGGTACTACAACAACGAGGGAAACCTCGAGGCGCGCCGGGGTGTTGGCGCCGAGTCCTATGCGCCGGGCGCAAACGCCTTCAACCAGGTACTCAAGGAATGGCGCGAGACGGGTGAGCTCCCGGGCCTCGAGCTGAACTGATACTACAACCCGGCTGACGCTGTGGCCGTCCGACGCTACGGCGCGAGGTCCAGTTGGGGCGATCGTTCGTTCCGGACCAGGTCGGCGGGGTCTTTCTCGAAGACCATTCGCCACATTTCGCGCACGTTGTTGTCGGCGTCGTACGGTACACGGCAGTGCATCGTCAGGCGCTCGTCCCAGATGAAGAGGTCGCCTGTCTGCCACGGATGCAGATAGGCCTGCGAACCCGCCGTCGCGGCGCGCATGATCTGCCACGCGGCACGCTTGCCGTCCGTGGGCGGCATCCGCGCCTCTGGGTGGTCTGGATCGGGAATCAGCGTCTCCAGGCTCTTCAGACTGAAGCGCAGGCTCCGTGCGCCGGTGTGCGGATGCGCCTGGACGAGCCGATGGCACACGACGGGATCATCCGGATGGGACGGCGCCTCGAGCGAGCCGTTCACCTCGGTCGTGAACTCGGAATTCATCGCGGTCAGCTGGACCGTCCGGCTTCCGATTGCCGGAATCCCGAGTGTGGCGTTGCCGTAGATAATGCTCGGGCGATACACGCACACCGCAGCTTCGGCAAGCTGACGCAGGGGCTTCGGCAGTGCCGCAAGGCCGTCAACGGCGTTCGAGAATCCTGTGTGGCTGGCGCCGCTCTGACGACAGTACAGCGCCGCATACGAGGTTGGCCACCTGATGAAGGTCGCGTCGGTGTGCCACTCCATGAAGGTGCACTCCTGCTTCGCTGCCACCCAGTCATGCAGCGACGCCTCTAGCACGTCGTTCCAGGTCCCGTCGGGATCGAGGAGCGGCGCACCAGCGGTCGAGGCCGGCACGTAGTCGGCGTTGAAACTGCCGTCGGGTGCCCGGGTCGAACCAAGCACGGTCATTGGGCCGCCATCCGCCGGAAGGTTCGTTCGGGGCGTTTCGATCGGCATGTCGGGGAACCAGCCCCGGACACGATCGGCGAGTGCGTTGGAAGAGTCGCCCGGCACGCCACGGAACAGCAGCATGCCGTGCTCGTGGAGGGCCTCGCGTAGATTGCCGGGTGACCCCTCGCCCCACTTGACCTCCCGGCCGAACGAGCAGCCGGGAATCGGGGCGAGTCGGTCTTCCTGCATGGCGACGCGTTCTCAGGCGTTGTGGCGAAGGACCTTGCCTGCCTGTGCGCCGGTCAGTTCGTCGTCCAGCAGGTTCAGCTGGCCGTTGATCATGGTGGCCTTGTAGCCGCGCGCCTTCTGGATGTAACGCGGGGCGCCGCCCGGGAAGTCGTGCACGATCTCCGGGTGCAGTTCGGTCACATTGTCGAAGTCGATCACGTTCACGTCAGCACGCTTCCCAACCTCGAGCGTGCCGCGGTCAGAAATGCCGATGACGCGAGCGGGGCCGGACGTGAGGCGGCGAATCCCTTCGCCAATCGAGTAGAGCTGCTTCTCGCGCAGCCAGTGCGACATGACAAACGTCGACCAGCCCGCATCGATGAACTGAGACACGTGCGCGCCGGCGTCGCCCAGGCTCGGGAAGATGTGCTTGCTCTTGAAGAGCTCACCAAGTTCGTCCATGTCCTGGTTGAACATGCGCCAGGTGAAGAGCGCCTTGCCTTCGGTCTCCCGCGAGATGCGGATGAACATCTCCGCGTGCGACTCGCCGCTCGCCTTGCACTGCGCGGCCATGTTGTCGTGGATGTTCGCGGTGTAGCGCGGGGTCGGCTCAGCGCCCTGGTAGTACAGACGATCGAAGCGGATCCACGTTTCGGTTTTGCCCTCTTCCACGAGCTTGGCCACCGTCTCGTCGCTCTGCAGGGCAGCGAGGCGTCCGGCGAGGTCCTGTTTCTTCAGTGCACTCCAGGTCTCACCTTCGAAGGGCAGCATGCCCTGCAGGCCAAACATGAACCCGGAGCCGCGAACCTGGGTGATCGCCGTAATGTCGTGTCCGTCACAGAGTTCGTCGAGCCGCGCTGTGACGCGCTTGCCGGCGCCCGGTTCGTTGGCGCCACCGGCGCTGAACAGAATCCGATTGCCCGAGGCGAGCGCCATGCGCCGGATGACTTCGTCATCAGCGCCCACGGCCTGCATCAGCGCATTCCGCGCGCCCACTTCCTTACCGATGATCTCGAGTTCCCTGGGGTCAGCGAAGGTTCCGGGGATGGAGCGGCCGTCCGGCAGGCGGTGACCTTCGAGACGGTTGGTCGAGAAACCGAACGCACCCGTGTCGATCGAGTGGGCGACGATGTCGGCCATCTGCTTCATTTCGTCTTCGGTCGCAAGTTCTTCGACGGCGCGCATGCCCATCACGTAGAAGCGCACGGCGCAGTGGCCAACGAGACCGGCCATGTTGAGCGACGGGTTCAGCTGTTCGATCGCATCGAGGTAGCCGCCGTAGTCTTCCCAGCTCCACGGCAGGCCCGTCATGATGGCGTGCTTCGGAATGTCCTCCACCGTCTCCATCATGCCCGCGAGCAGTTCCCGGTCGGTCGGCTTGCAGGGCGCGAAGGTCACGCCGCAGTTGCCGAGCAGTGCGGTTGACACGCCGTGCCACGACACCGGGGTCATGGTGGGTTCCCAGCCGATCTGTGCGTCGAGGTGAGTGTGCAGATCGACGAAACCCGGAGTGACCAGGTGGCCATCGGCGTCGATTTCCTGCTTGCCCTTGCCGTCGACTTCACCGACGGCCGTGATCAGGCCGTCGTCAATGGCGAGATCGCCGTGTACGGGTTCCGCCCCCGTGCCGTCTACCAGACTGCCGCCGCGAATTACGATTTCATGCGCCATGACGTTCCTCAGCTTTTCTTCTTTGGGATAGCGCACCATCATACCCGCGCTCCGTGCAGCGCGAGAAGAGGCGCAAAGGGTGGATCAGAGTCGTGCCAGGAAGCGGACCAGGGCCGTGTCGAACGCCTCCGCCGCGTCGATGTTCACCGCATGGCCGCCGGGCATGTCGACGACCTCGATCTTCGGGTGGTGTTCCCGGACTGTCGCGACCGCTGCCTGGAAGCGCTTCTCGTACTTGCCGTTGGCGAGCAACATCGGAACCGGCACCTGGTCCAGCAGGGCCATGGCATTGAGATCGGGCGCAAGCAGCCCGCTCCGCTCCAGCGCTTCGGGCGTCACCCCGTCCGCAGCTTCGACGAGCTTGTCCTTGAGATCTTGCGGCAGTCGTTTGGCGTGAATCGGGTGGACCGGGATGTGTCGGTTGCCGGTCGTGTCTGCATCCGGCGGCGCGCTCCGCGGGCCTGCCTGGCGCTGGATCGGCTCACCGAACGCCGACCGTGAATTGGTCGTGATGACCGCTGTCGTACGCTCGGGGTACTGGATCGCGTAGCGGATCGCCAGACCGGCGGCGTAGGACTGACCGCCCACGGCCCAACGCTCGATACCCAGCGTCTCGCGGATGTGCTCGAACTCCTCGAGGTAGCGGGCGATCGAAAATGCGTTCGGCTCCGGAGTCGGAGAACCGCCGTGTCCCCAGAGGTCCGCCATGACGACGCGGTGGTTGGCGCTCAGTCGATCGACGTTCGGCAGCCACTGTGTGGTTGATGAAAGGAAGCCGTGCACGAGCAGCATGGCGGGGCCGGTTGTCCCGGCCACTTCGTAGTTCAGGTGCATCTGGGCGTCACCTGCCGTCGGGCCTCACAGGTCACTCGGACGCGGCTCGTTTGCCGGTGAAGGGGACTTCGCCCATGGGCGTCTCGATGTTGCCCTGCATGGCATCACCTTTTGCGGTTCCCTGATACGACAGAGTGAAGTCACCCATGCGGGTCGAAACTTCGTTCTCGAACGTAAACGCTTCGCCCGTCACGTTAATCTCGCTGATCTCCCTGGTGCGCCCGCGTGGTCCGGTGATCGATCCGCTGTGGCTTCCCTCTGCGGCAACGATGACAAGGGTGCTTTCCTGTGGTCCCCTGCGACCTTCGCTGGTGATGGTCCAGGTGCCGGCCAGTTCGGCGAGGGCAGCTGACGGCAGGGCAAGCAGTGCGGCCGCCAGTGTGATGCGTCTGAACACGTAGATTCCTCGGATCGGTGTGGCGGCCAAGAGTAACCTGCCCGGGCCATGTCGGTCAGCACCCGGGCGGGTATTATCGCGCTGACTCAAAGGAGATGGATATGGCGGACTCTGTCCTGTTCGACCTGGATGACGGTGTGCTGACCGTCACGCTCAACGAACCCGAATCAATGAACGCGCTGACACCCGGAATCTCGAAGGGCATCAGCGAAGCGCTCGAACGGGCGGAGGATGACGCCGTACGCGTTCTGCTGCTGACCGGCAGCGGACGCGGCTTCTGTGCCGGCGCAGCGATCGGAGTGGGCGGCATCTCGGGAGGCGGCGGCAAGTCGCGGTCCCAGCGTCTCGATCAGCGGGGCGGATCTGGTCGCAGCGTCGAGGCATTCTCACGCTGCGACAAGCCGATCATTGCCGCGGTGAACGGCGCGGCGGTCGGCGCCGGTTTCGGACTTGCGCTCTGCTGTGACGTGCGGATCCTGGGCGAGTCCGCGCGCATGGGATCGATCTTCATCAAGCGCGGTCTCGCGTCGGACTACGGCGCCGCGTACTGGCTGCCGCGCATCGTCGGCATGAGCAAGGCGTACGACATTCTCTATTCGGGCGACCTGCTGAACGCGCAACAGTGTCTCGAGGTCGGGCTGGCGAGCCGGGTCGTCGCTGATGACCAACTGGCTGGCGAAGCACGCGCGCTGGCGCGCAAGATTGCTGACGGCCCACCGCTTGCCTACACCGTGCTGCGCAGAATGATGCAGCGCACGAGCGACATGGATGTGGCGACGTTCGCCGAATACGAGTGGACGAGTCAGAAGCTGCTGCTCGAGACGCAGGACAGCGTGGAAGGCTTCAAGGCGTTCAACGAGAAACGCGAACCGAAGTTCACGGGCGAATGACGGCAGCCCGCTGAGCGTCAGACGGTGTCGGCAATCACCAATATTGCGGACGTCATCGATCACCGCCCGATTGTGTCGCGGCAGATCGTGATCGTTCTGCTGTGCCTCGTCTTCAACATGGTGGACGGGTTCGATATCACCGCAATGTCCGTGACCGCGCACCAGATCGGCGAAGAGATGCAGATTGGCGCGGACCGCCTTGGCCTCGTCTTCAGCTTTTCGCTTGCCGGGATGATGCTGGGTGCGATGTTCCTCGCGGGGCTCTCGGACATTGTGGGTCGCCGCACGATGGTCCTCGTCGCGCTTGTGGTCGTTGGCGTGACGGTACTGCTGACTGCTGCCGTGGACTCGCTGCCCGCGTTGATCCTGCTGCGCTTCGGCTCGGGCCTTGGGGCGGGCGCAATGCTCGCCAGTCTGGCGACACTTGCGGCCGAGTACAGCCCGGAGAAATACCGCTCCCTGGCGGTGACGGCCGTCACTGCGGGGTATCCAACGGGTGCGATGCTCACCGGACTTGCGGCGTCAGCGGTGGTTCCCGAGTTCGGCTGGCGCGGCATGTTCGTCGCGGGTGGCGCCGCGACATTGCTCCTCGCTGTCGTTGCATTCTTCATGATTCCGGAATCGCTGCAATTTCTCTGCAAGAAGCAGCCGCCGGATGCGCTGGGCCGGGTGAATCGGATACTCGCGGGGATCGGTCGGGAGTCGCTCGGCGAATTGCCCGAGGGTGAAGCGGAGGCGGACGGCGGAGCGGACGATCAGACGATCATCCGGAAGATGCTCTCGCTGCTGACGCCCGACTACCGCCGGACGACGCTCATCCTGTGGAGCGCATTCTTTCTCATCATCAGCACGCTCTACGTGTTGATGAGCTGGATTCCGAAACTCATCATCAATCTCGGCTTCGATGCCGACGTGGGAAATGCCGCATTCACGCTCTACAACTTTGGCGGTGTGCTGGGGATTTTCGCGCTTGGCTGGCTGGCGAGCCGCTGGATGCTTTCATCAATGATTGGCATCTTCTCGGCGTTGGCCGCGGTGCTGATGGTGCTGTTTGCGGGTGCAGCCGCGGGCGAGGCGGGCCAGACCGCCCTGCTGACCCTGATCTTCGTGATCGGGCTCGCCCTGCAGGGCGGGTTCACAGGGCTCTACGCGGTCGCGGCCAAGGTCTACCCGGTGCAGATTCGGAGCACCGGCGTCGGCTGGGCGATTGGCCTTGGCCGGTTTGGCGCGGTGATTGGTCCCGGCATCGCCGGCTACCTGATCGCGGGCGGCTTCTCGATCACGGCGAACTTTCTGATGTTTGCGCTGCCGCTGCTTGCCGGGGGCGTGTTGGCGTATCTGCTGCGGATTCGGTGAGCGATTCGTCTGCCGGGGGAGGCCGCGACTCCTTCGGGATTCCCGGATGACTGTCTTGTGTTCCGCTGCCCCCGATCTGCGCTGGCGGGCTCCGCGTTCAATGCCGAGTGGCCGCAGTCCGGCGCCCGCGCGTGCAGCGCCTGGCTGATGAGGTCCGCGCGGCGCGCGTTTCCGGCCGCGTTGAAGTGGACCCCGTCGACGAACAGAGAGTCGTCTCCGGAGAGCGTGGATGCGAGATCGAGCAGATCGACGTTGAGGGCGTCTGCAAGGCGTCGCAGGTGCCTGTTCTGGACATTCAGGGCTTCACGCAGTTCTGGCAGCGCGAGCACGGTTCCGGGTCTCGGTGCGGCCGCGAACGAGACGAGTAACACCTCGTTGCCAGTGCGTTGCACGTCGACAACCAGCGCCTCGATGTTCGAAAGGAAATGCGACCCGTCGTTCTCCCGGAGCATCCTGGCGAGCGGAACCGTCCTGAAGAGACCGTCGGGGTAGCGGCCCTCAACCAGTTGCTGATGCAGTTCGAGACGCACGAAGGACGAGCCAAATTCGTAGAGCCGTTCGGCCGAATTGTGCGATGTGATGAGGCCCAGCCGAATTGCCGGGATGCGCAGGACGGCCAGGTTCTCCCAGTAGGCGTAGATGGCCGGATTGCGATAGCTCACGAAGACTCCGCGATAGTCCGCATGGTGGTTCGCGGCAGGCCATACCAGGCGGGCGGACAGGTCGTTTACGCCGTGATACACGATCACGAGTTGCGGGGCGAACTTGCTGACCCGGTGCCGCCAGTTCAGAAGACTGTGATGTGTGGTGTAGCCGGGGACTCCGCCGTTGATGACCTGGACGTCACACTCGGGAAAGTGCGCTTGCAACGTTTGCTCCAGGAGATGGGGGTATGCGTCCCTGTGGTCATCCACGCCTCCGGAGTAGGTTGTCGAGCCGCCGAGCGTCGCCACGCGCCAGGTCCGCGGCGACACGTCCCGGATTTCGTTGCCACGGAATCCTGCCCGGTTGTGTCGATTGGCGCCGCGCTCGAAGCCTGGGCCCGTGACGTAGCCGATCTCAGGGTGCGGCAGGGTCATTGGTGGCCCGTACCGTGCGCGGAGTTGCGCGTAGGACGCATAGAAGTCGAACACGCGGTCGCTCGTCCGGAGCACCGCGTTGGCGAGTAATTCCAGTGAAACCGCAACGAGAACCGCCGCGGCCAGGGCGAACAGACCGCCCCGCCCACTCATGCCGACTTCATGGTTTAAGACTCACGGTTTGTGGACCCGGCAGATCGAACCGCCAACTCCGAGGGGTGAGTTCATTCCGGAACGTCTCCTCCGGGCCGTCGATGGGTGGATTCTCCAAAGTATGCATCCGCATCCGCGTACCGGATCTGATCCTTACGGCGGATCGCCTCCGGGGTCCGTCTGCTGACGCTGCGCGACGCAGAGACTATCGCATGCCGCCGTGGCCGGTGAGCCGTGAAAGGATCATCATGAAGTCCTTCTGACTGATGTCCAGGTGCTCGACGACTCTCCCATAGAGCATTGCGGTCGGCACGTCGCGACCGGGTATTTCAGCTTCGGCCTCGCGCAGACAGGCGAGGATGATCCGTTCCGACCGTGACAGGCCCTCGCGAACATCCGGCGCTACGTGTACCTCCCCGCCGGATGTCTCAAACGCTCCGTCAGATTCCGAACTCGGCAACGTAGCGGCTCCGGTGGAAACCCTGATTGCCGAAGGCGGTCTCCGTGGTCCGCGCCCGCTTGAGGAAGAAGCCGGCGTCGAACTCATCGGTCATGCCGATCCCGCCGTGCATCTGGATCATGTCGTTCGACATGTCATGCA
>PBVL01000077.1 GCA_002728675.1 Gammaproteobacteria bacterium | reverse complement strand
GGCATCAACTCCCAGGCGCTGGCCGCCATCGAAAACGCGTTGCTGGACATCAAGGGCAAGGCACTGAACGTGCCTGTCTATACGCTGCTCGGCGGCGCCATCCGCGACAGGCTGAGACTTTACTGGTCCCACTGTGGCACCTATCGCATGAACGAGGTCACCGCGGACTACATCGGCAAGCCGGTCATGACGTCGCTGGACCACGTTGCGGAACTGGGTGCGGAAGTTGTCGAAGCGGGCTTCGGGGCCCTCAAGTGCAACATGTACGTGTTCGGAGAGCGCAACTACGTGCACTCACCGGGATTCGGGCGCAATCTCGGCGCGCCCGAGGTACCGTCCCTGAACGCCGAACGCACGCTGCTCCGTCAGCTCGAAGCACAGATGGAAGCCCTGCGGCGCGGTGGCGGCGACGTGGACATCCTTCTGGACCTCAACTTCAACTTCAAACCCGAGGGCTATATCAAGGTGATGCGTGCGCTCGAACCTTACGAACTGCTCTGGTTCGAGTACGACATGTTCAATCCGGAAGCGATGGCGCTGATCCGCCGGCAGGTCAACGTGCCCACCGCCTCGTGCGAATCGCTGTATGGAATCCGCGAGTTTCGCCCGTACTTCGCACAACAATCGATGGACGTGGCGATCATCGATGTGCCCTGGAACGGTATCTGGCAGTCGCACAAGATTGCGGTCATGGCCGATGCGCACGAGGTCAACGTCGCACCACATAACTTCTATGGCCACCTCTCGACGATGATGAGCGCACATTTCTGTGCCTCGGTACCGAACTTTCGCATCATGGAAATCGACATCGACGACGTCCCATGGAAAGACGATCTCGTGACCCATCCGCCGGAAATCGTCGACGGTCACCTGGTGATGTCGGACCGCCCGGGTTGGGGCACCGACGTCAACGAAGAGGCGGTAGCGGCCCACCCACCCAAAACCTGACCTTGAATCCTGGCCGAGCGCGCACATATACGATCTTAGGAAGCGCGGCTTGAACCATGGAATTCAAAGACTACTACGAGATTCTGGGCGTCCCCCGGGGCGCATCGCAGGATGACATCAAGCGTGCCTACCGCAAACAGGCACGCAAGTATCACCCCGACGTCAGCGACGAACCGGACGCCGAAGCCCGCTTCAAGGCGGTCGGCGAGGCGTACGAGGTGTTGTCGGACGCCGACAAACGTAGCCGGTACGACCAGTTGGGCGCCAACTGGAAGAACGGCGACCAATTCACTCCGCCGCCGGGTTGGGAATCACAGTTCGGTGGCGCTGGCGGCCGCGCACATTCGCGCGCGTACCATACCGGCGACGGCTACGACGAAGATGTCGCCTCCGTGTTCAGCGATTTCTTCGAGTCGCTGTTCGGTGACAGTGGCGACCTGGACGACGTCCTCCGCGGGCGATCGTCACGCAGGTCCTACGAAGCGCCGCGCGGTGCGGGCTCGCGTGGCAGCTACGGGCAGAGCTACGGCGGCGGTCAGCACGCGACGCTCGACATCACCCTGGAAGAGCTTTATGCACGGAGGAAGATCGAGCTCTCGGTGATGCTTCAGGACGGAGGCCGTGCAAGCCAACGCAAACGGCTGAACGTCACGGTGCCTGAGGGCCTGCATGACGGCGAGTCGTTCCGGCTGCGTGGAGAGGGCGAAGGCGGCAGGGACCTGTACGTTGATCTGCGCATCACCAAACACCCCTACTACGATGTGGAGGGCCTGGACGTGCATTCGAAGGCAACCGTCGCGCCCTGGCAGGCCGCGGTTGGTGCCGAAGTCGAGGTGCCCACTCTCGGTGGTCCGGTTTCGCTCAAGATTCCCGCGGGTACGCACACCGGTTCGAAACTGCGGCTGCGCGGCCGGGGGTTACCCGGCGGAGGCGATCAGTACGTGCACATTACAATCGACATTCCCAAAACGCTCACACCGCGTGAACGGGAACTGTATGCGGCCCTCGCCGCAGAGGCGCAGGCCGGGGAGCGGGCATCATGAGTGTCGTCATCAGCCTGCGCGGGCACGGACGCGCTGATGCAATGGTCCTCGACGAAGTCTGCGTTCACTGCGGTGTCAGCCCCGATTTTGTCGCCGCACTCGTGAACGAGGGGGCTGTGATTCCTGCCGGCAACAGCCGCATTGAGCGCCGCCACTGGCGGTTCGATCCGCGCGCGGTCAGGCGTGTGCGTCGCGCGCACCGGCTCATGCGCGACCTGCACGTGAATCTCCNGGGCGTCGCGCTGGCGCTCGACCTGCTCGAACGCCTGGAACGTCAGCGGCNCACTACGGCCTTCTGACGCACGTTCGGAGGCGATCTGCTCTCCCGNAAGCACGAAGACACGTCCCAAACCATGGTCCCGAAAACAAGAAAGGGCAGCGGTTNCTGCCCTTTCTCCGTCTCTCATCTTCCGGCTATGACGCTCGGTGCCACGTCGTTCAGTCGGGCAGTCCGAGCACACGCTTCGCGATGATGTTGTACTGCACTTCCGACGTGCCACCCTCGATCGAGTTGGCCTTGCTTCGCAGCCACGCCCGCGTCTGACCAAGATCCGCTTCCTCGAACTGATCCCCTTCCCAACCGAGCATCTGCGTACCCAGGATCTTCATGAGGAGTTCGAGACGGTTCTTGTTCTGCTCTGTGCCGTAGAGCTTGAACATGGACGACGCAAACGTGGGCGCCGTCGTCGTGCGGGACTCTTCTCCGTTACGGCGGACCGTCAGCCCGAACGCCCGATCGTTCATGATGTGCGTCGAGATCTCGTCACGCAGGGTGGAGTCAGCCACCTTGCCATCCGCTTCGCCATACCGCTCCAGCGCGACGTGACCCAGCGTCTTGCCAAGCCCACCGCCGCCAGCGCCACCCATGCCACCACCAATCGACGTACGCTCGTACTGCAGCAGACGTTTGGCGACTGTCCAGCCGCGGTTGACCTCACCCACGACGTTGTTGCGCAGTGCCCGCGCGTCCGTGAAATAGGTTTCACAGAAGGGCGACAGGCCACTGATCAGCTTGATCGGCTTCACTTCGACGCCCGGCTGATCCATGTCGAACAGGACAAAGGTGATGCCATCATGCTTCGGCGCATCGAAGTCGGTGCGCACGAGGCAGAAGATCCAGTCAGCGTTGTCAGCGCCGGAGGTCCAGATTTTCTGGCCGTTGATGACGTACTCGTCGCCGTCGACCACGGCCTTCGTCTGCAAGCTGGCAAGGTCCGAACCTGAATTGGGTTCGCTGTAACCCTGGCACCACCAGATATCGCCCCTGCAGATCCGCGGGAGATGCTCTTTTTTCTGCTCCTCCGTGCCGAATTCGAGCAGGGCGGGACCGATCATGCTGGTGCCCATCCCGCCGAAGAGTGGAGTCCGCGCCTTGATGCGGGCCATTTCTTCACGCAGGACGGCGTTCTCGTCGATTGAGAGTCCGCCGCCGCCGTATTCTGTGGGCCAGTGCGGCACCGTCCAGCCTTTCTCGGCCATCAGGTCGAGCCAGACTTTGGTGTCCGGGTTCTTGAACTGCGCGCGGCGGCCAGGATTGGGCGTTTCGTCCGCTGGCATCGGGGTACGCATGGAGGCGGGGCAGTTCTCTTCGAGCCACGCCCGGGTCTCTTCGCGGAACGCTTCGAGTGACATGGGAATCTCCACTGACTGTGTGCCACCGCTGCGGGCGGCACGGGATTTGAATTCGGAACCGCGCGATTCTAGCGCAAACCGCTCTGCCCTTGTCGGCTACGCCACCGCCGAGCGCTCAGCGGTCCAGATCTGCCGCCAGCGCGTCCCGAGTGGCATCGGCAACCTGAAACGACGCAACCGGATAGGCTGCATGCTCCACACCCGCGAACAGCGCCTCGCCGGCATGGATGGCGCTCACCATGTCCGCGGTCAACTCGTAGCGCAGAAAATGCACGGACGACGTCTTGTTGTCCCGGGTGCGATCGAGATCTTCATCCGCGATCGGGTAAACCGCGTCCCTGTCACCAACCCTCAGCCAAATGGTGTCCTCGACACCAAGCAACTGCTCCAGCCGGACCCTGCGTTCTTCGGGATCGTCGTACGCGATCAGCAGCGTGCATTTCCAGTTGCTGCCGTCTGGTATGAGCGGGTTGTACGCGTCCAGTTCTTCCTGAATCGCATCGGCTTCGAACACCTTCTCGATGCGAAGCATCTCCTGGATCTGGTACCGGATGGTCGTCACATCCTCGAAGATGAGCATGATGTGACAGCCGAGGGAAACGCGACGGTGCTGCTTGTGCGCGAGCACCTCGGCACGGAACGCCGCCCGCTCCGTTGAATACTGTTCGAGCGACCACAGGTCGCTGCGAGTCAATTGCTGGCTCATGGTCGGGGGATTCCTTGTAATAGCCGGTCGCTAGAGCCCGTAGGCCTGGCGCAGCAGCGTCATCGGGTGTTCCGCCGCGTCCACCGAATCCGTAAGGTTCGCAATGTGCACGCCGGCCATCGGACAATCGCTCGAAAAATGCTGCGGTTCCGCCTTGTCGACCTGTCGCACGACGGGACGCGCAATCTTGAGGGACTTCTCGCGCGTCTCCTTGCGCACCGCGTAGGTCCCGTCGTGTCCGGAGCAGCGCTCGATCGCGTTCACTTCGGTATCGGGCACGAGCGCGAGGATGTCCCGCGTCCTGAGCCCGATGTTCTGGACCCGTTGGTGGCAGGCGACCTGATAACTCACGTTGCCCAGGGACTGCTTGAAGGCCGTATCGAACGCCCCTTCCCGGTGCCGCAGGTACAGGTACTCGAACGGGTCGAAGAACGCCCGCTGGACCTTCAGGACATCTGCATCGTCCGGGAACATCAGCGGCAGTTCCTGTTTGTACATCAGCACGCACGAGGGAATCGGCGCCGTGAGGTCGTAACCCTGATCGACCAGCGCCGCGAGTACCGGGATGTTCCGCTCCTTCAGTTCCGCAACGCTGTCAAGGTCGCCCAGTTCCAGTTTTGGCATGCCGCAGCAGGCTTCTTTAGGTACGAGATCGAACTGGATCCCGTTGTGCCGGAACACCCGCGCGAAGTCGTCGCCGAGGTCCGGCGTGTTGTAGTTGCCGTAACAGGTCGCATAGAACGCAACCTTGCCGGTCGTTTCGCCAACTGCCTTCGGTTCGATGCCGTTGTTCTCCGGATCAAACCGTTTGCGGAGAGTATTCCGGTGGTAGCTGGGAACCGGCGCCGCATGGTGCACATCGAGGACCGACTCCAGCACGTTGCGGAATGCATCATTCACGTTCAGCGCGTTGACGGTCACGTCCACCAGCGGAATGAGTGTCGCCGCCTTCGAGACCGCGTCCGTGCTCGTGAGGACCTTGTCTCGGAACGATGCACCCTGCGTCCGGAACCGCTGCGCCTTGGCGCGGAGCATAAGATGCGGAAAGTCGACGTTCCACTCGTGGGGGGGCACGTACGGGCACTTTGTCATGTAACACAGGTCGCAGAGGTAACACTGATCGACAACCTTGCCGTAGTCCGACTTGTCGACGCCGTCGACTTCCATCGTGTCCGACTCGTCCACGAGATCGAACAGCGTTGGAAACGAGTCACAGAGGCTCACGCACCTGCGGCAACCGTGGCAGATGTCGTACACCCGCTCCAGTTCCGCATCGAGACTGTCCTTGTCCCAGAACGCATCGCTCTGCCACTCGATCGGGTGCCGGGTTGGTGCTTCGAGACTCCCTTCGCGCACGGCCATGTTCATATCTCCAGAGTGGGGTAGGCGCGGGGCGCCGCATGACAAGCGGACGCCACGGTTGAACGCCTGTCGGTCAGTCGTCAAGCGTATCAAGTGCTTTCTGGAATCGATTGGCGTGGCTGCGCTCGGCTTTGGCAAGCGTCTCGAACCAATCGGCAATCTCATCAAACCCTTCGTCGCGGGCCGTTGCTGCCATACCAGGATACATGTCCGTGTATTCGTGGGTCTCGCCGGCGACCGACGCGCGAAGGTTGTCCGCTGTGCCGCCGATTGGCAGGCCCGTTGCTGGGTCACCGCTTTCCTCGAGGTACTCCAGGTGCCCATGGGCGTGGCCAGTCTCGCCTTCGGCGGTTGACCTGAAGACCGCGGCGACGTCGTTATACCCCTCGACGTCAGCTTTCGCCGCGAAGTAGAGGTATCGGCGATTGGCCTGCGACTCGCCCGCGAACGCTGCCTTGAGATTGTCTTTCGTCTTGCTTGCTTTGAGGGTCATCTGTTCTCCCAGGTGATTTCAGGGTGCCGTATCAGTCCGGCCTTCCCTGATACGGCCAGTTTCCGCACCCGGATTGAAAGGTAAAATCGTTTGTTCCTATTTGTTCCATAGACAATACCTATCAATCACGCATGAACATCAAAGACCTTCGCTACATCGCTGCTCTGGCCGAGACCCGACACTTCGGCCGGGCAGCTCAGGCATGCCATGTCAGTCAGCCAACCCTGAGCTCCCAGGTGCGCAAGCTCGAGGACGAACTCGGGACTGTCTTGTTCGAACGCTCGACGCGAGGGGTCGAAATGACGGCCGCAGGTACAGCCGTAGTGAGGGAAGCGCATGCGGCGCTCGAGCAGATCCAGCGCGTCGCAGACGTCGCCCGGGCACTCGGCGATCCCATGGCAGGGACGCTTCGGCTCGGCATGATCCCGACGCTCGCGCCGTCACTCGTCCCGCTCGTCATCAAGCCCCTCATCTCGAGCTACCCCTCGCTGTCGCTCGTCATCACCGAAGACACGACCGCGACGCTCGTCGAGCGCCTGCGCATTCACCAGGTCGACGCGATTTTGATTGCGACGTCGACCGAGCACGACGAACTCGCCGAACAGCCGCTGTTCGAGGAGCCTTTCTGGCTCGTTCACCCGCAAAATCACACACTCTACGAGGCGCCCGACATTACCCTGTCCATGCTGCGCGGGCAGCAGATGCTGCTGTTGTCCGAGGTCCACTGCCTTGCGGACCAGGTTGGGCGCCTCGTCGAGCGTTACAGCGAACCGGGCCCCCACGACAGCCTGCGCGCCGCCAGCCTCGAGACCCTGCTGCAGCTGGTGAGCGCCGGTTTCGGGCTGACGATGGTCCCCGCGCTGACAACCAGCGGGCCCTGGACCACCGATATGGGACTGATCGCGAAGCCCATTAGGAACAAGACTGCTCGCCGCACCGTACGACTCGTCTGGAGGGCTTCGTTCCCAAACAGATCGATGATTGGCACGGTCTCGGACTTGATATGCCGACAGCTGCCAAATACTGTGAAACGACTTTACGACGCGTAGCCGCACCGCATGTCTCCAATCGGCGCCAGCGTCACTACAGTACAACGCGCCGCCGCGCCATGATCGATCGTTTCCGCTCCGTCAAACCCGTGTTCGCGACCGCCATTCTGGCTCTCATCCTCGTCTGCAACTTCACTCCGGATGCCTTTACCGCTGAAGACACGCGCAGAATAGACCGGCTGGATGCGTTGAGCCTGCGTCTCGCCGAGGAGCGCGCCAATATCTCGATCCTGACCAACGTTGCAATCAAGCAAATTGAAGCGCAAGCCGGCAAAGTAACCGGCATCACGTGGGAGAAGCGCGATACGGGCAATGTCGAGACGACGCCGCTAGCTGGCGGCTTCGTACAGATTAGCCTGCTACCCAACAGCCAGATGGTTGCGGGGCAACTGGAAATGACTGCTCATGGAGAGGTGGTCATTGACGAGAAATGCGGCACCTCAGTCCCGGGTGTCTATGCCTGCGGGGACGTTACGACCGTGCCCTACAAGCGGATCGTAGTCGCCATTGGTGAAGGTGCCAAGGCAGCACTTGCGGCCTTCGAATACCTGCTGGTCGGCACGGATGTCGCGACATAGGACAAGCGCAGGGTTTCTGAGCAAGTACAAATCACCGAGCGGACCTAGTATGCCAGGGCAGACAGAGAGAGCAGCGAATGGACCTTGAAGGTGTTCCTGAACACCACGTCTATCCGCCGGTAAGCATGGGCGACGGACTGCCCGCGTTCTCAGCCTCCCGGGTATGGCTCACGATCGGCGCTCAAAGCTGGACCGGCGTCGACTCGTACGCGATCCCGTTCACCGGTGACATTGACACCCTGGAGATCATCGAGCAGTAGTCATGGCACGCATTCGCGTCAGCGACCGCGAAGCTAACGAAACCTGACCGTCGCGATACGGCGCCCTTCCGTGACGCCACCGAGCACGAGCACT
>PBVL01000076.1 GCA_002728675.1 Gammaproteobacteria bacterium | reverse complement strand
TACAACTGGCACCGACAACACCCCGGAATCGATTACCAATGCCCCATCAACACTCTGGGGATCAACATGAACAACCTACTGGCTTTACACAGCTAGTGCTCGTACACCTCCACGAGCGCAATGCTGGTGCTGCCACCTTCACCCGACACGATGGCCTTGTAGGCACCTGGTTGGAGCGTGACGAGGATCGCAGCTTCCGCCGGGTCGAGCGGAACGAATTGGGCGGGAAGGCTGTCGGCATGGGGGTGGTCGCCCCAATCGCCGTTGGCGTCGATCGCCGTCAGGCCGCTGTAAAGCGTCAGGTGGGGGTTCATGAGAACGCCTTCCACACCGTGTGCGGCGAGCGAGGGACCGATTGCCCGCAGGACGATGGTCAGCGGCTCATCCCCGGTGATGACAAGCCCGCCGATGAGGACTTCATCACCCGAGCCGACGGGACCCGGGTTGCGAGGTTGACCAGCCGCTGTGCGCCGTCGAGTTCGAACAGTTCGATCAGGCCGATCCCTCCCGCCGCCCCCGTGAGCATCGCGGTGTGCGGACCCGGATCGAGTGACGCCACGATGCATGCCTCGCGGGGATCGGTTGGCAGCAGAGAGGCGGGTATCTCGGCGTACCGGGCGTGGTCGGCACAGGCGTTGTTTGAGTCGGCGACGGCGGCGCCGTTGAACAGCGTGAGGAGGGGATCCTAGAGCGTGCCCCGGACACCAAAGTCGGCAAGGGAAGGCCCGATTCCGCGAATCAGCACACGTTTCGGCGCGTCGCCCGCGACAATCAGTCCGCCAATGATGATGTCGCCGCCGCTCCTGGTGGCTCCCCGGGTCGAGATGTTGGCGAGTCGGGCGGGCGCCGAGCCGACAGCGACGGTTGACACGGACAGGACGTAGGCGCCCACTTCCGCGCGGTGGTGGCGCTGTTGGCGACGATCCGATAGGACCCGGCCTCAAGCGCCACGGTGAGGGCGGCGTTGAGGTTGCCGTGGCTGTCGTCATCCTCGGCGACGCGTGTGTCAGCCTCATCCAGCACCACGACGAACGCGTCGAAGTCCGCAGACTCGAGGGTGACGGTGAGTTCGGTGCGGACGTGCAGGTTGATTCGGTAGACGTCTGCCAGAGAGTCGTCGACGCCGCCGAACAGCTCGCCCGCCGTGCAGTCGTCACTTGTCAGTTCGGCGCCGAGAGAGCCGTTGCCTGGATGGTGTTCGACCGTGCAACCCCACGCGGCGACAGGAAGCGCCAGCAGCAGAGCCAGCGCGAACGGGTGGCGTGGCCGTGATCGACCGGGGTGGGAGGCTGACATGGGGCTGCGCATAGCGGGGCGGCGCATGGCCTGTGAATCCTGACGTTCACGAATGAGTGTAGTTGGCGGTAGCCCTGGCGTGCGGCGGGTTCGCGGTCGGTGCCCCGCGCCCGTTGGCGTAGTCGGGATTGCCTTCGACCGGGGGCGTGGGTTAAATGGCGAGTCGCCTGAATCTGGAGTTCTGCGCGCCGTGCTGGCGTTCCGACCGGCAGGTGGTCAAGATCCGACATGAGTCCTGAAACAGACCCGATGCCCGACAACAGCCTCCGTACGACGCGGTCGTGCGCCGCGATCGTGCGCGGCCCGGACCGCTTCAGATGAAACCCGGGTTCCTGGCCGGCCTCGTCGTCGGCGTGCTCGTCGCTGTGGCCGGCTTCGTTGTGTTCGATCAGTTGTCGGGCGACGCTGACGCTCCTGGTGTACAACAGACAGTACAAACAGAACAGGTGGCGCCATCGCCCGTGCCGTCGCCACCGCCTGTGCTTCTGGTTCCGCCTGCGGCCGTCGTAGCGGAGCCTGCATCTGCCGAGGAGTCCGCCGCGATGTGGCTCGTGAACGACGCTCCCCCGTCGGAGCTACCCCGGAAACGCATCGACGTCGCCGAGGCGGGCGTGTTGCGCTACGACCGCGTGGCGCTNGCTGCGCTGAAACCGGGCGACATCACGACGGTTGTCCTGCCGGAACCGGCCNGGACGGTCTCNCTGACTGTTGAGAACGTCTCGACGACTGCCGCGGGAAATCGGCAGATCGCGGGNAGCCTGACCGGCAGCAGGCTCCATCCGTTTCTCGTGACGTTGTCTGCCGAGAGCATGTTTGCCACTGTCGGCACGCGCGCCGGCACCTATAACCTGCGTGGCGGTGCGTCCCACGCCTGGGTGTTT
Organism: Gammaproteobacteria bacterium; assembly: GCA_002728675.1. GTDB lineage: Bacteria > Pseudomonadota > Gammaproteobacteria > Pseudomonadales > Azotimanducaceae. Next base: position 12,487 of record PBVL01000076.1, on the reverse strand, counting down.
ACCGCTGCATCGCTGAACCACAACGTTGATCCGTCCCTGCCGGACTTCCGGGTGCCGCCTGAGCGTATCCGGCGAGGATCGGCACCCGATTCCTCTATCGACCCTTAATTCGATGCTTCGTGAAGCGTCCTGCCTTAGGTCCTGAATCATGCGTTCTCTGAATCGATATCTCATTGCGCTGCTGGGCAGCCTTGCGCTCTGTGTCAGTCCGGCCGCATTTGCGAAACCCGAAATGGTCTGTCCCTGTTCGGTCGCCAGCCTTGGGCAAACGGCATGGGGGATCGACGTCGGATTGCGCAATACCGAGGCAAACATCACTGGTGAACTGAGATTTCGGCTCACGTTGCGTGACGTCAACGACGCGACGGGCGCGTTCTTCATCGGTGGATTTGCTACGCCGGGCATCAGTCTCGCCATTGAAGAAACGCTGGCATCCATGACTTACAAGACCGGTCTCGTGGTACCCGGGGCCGGGACCTACATCATGAATCTGGAACTGCAGGAAAATCAGTCCGGCATCTGGATGACCGTTGATTCGCTGCGGATGCGTCAGGATGTGCCGCTCGAGCACGTTGGCGGCAGTTCATCCTACAGTTCGGTCGACGATGAGGTAGGTGCCCTCTATTTTGACGGCGACGTGGTGGTGGACTCGGTTTCCGTGGGGGAGATTACGCTCGACCTGCCTGCGATCGTCAATCGCTCACAGACGTTCACGAGTACGTCGCTTCAACTTCAGTTCGTGCGTACCGCGGGTCCGTCGGTGTTCGATTATTTCTTCTCGCTGGGTACGATCGACCTCGCCGGCGGGCTCGCGCCCCGAGGGTCGATTGCGGCGCAAACCGTCACCGTGCCGTACTCCGAATCAGGCACGACTGGCGACTACGTGCACCTCTTGCTCAGTCCGGTTGGTTCAAACGCCGTACTGGCCTGGCAGACGATTCGTTGGTTGGACGGCGTGGATCAGGTTGAGCGCAGCCTGACGCTGAACGGGATCGAATTGCTCGAAGACGATGATGGCGACGGTGTTTCCAACTTCAACGAGCGATTCGCTGGGACCGATCCCGACAGTTTCTACAGTACGCCCGGGGCCAGCCAAATCGACCTGCTCGTCAAGTACACACAGAACGTGACCGCGCTCTACGGAGGTGATGCGTCGACCCGGATCGATCATCTGATCGGCTTCTCGAACCAGGTCCTCTCGGCGAGTGGCGTCAACGCAGCCTTCAATCTGGTGGGGTCGGGTGAGGTGAACACCAACGAGTTGTTCACACTGTCGTCCTACCTCGATCTCATGGAAGCTGAGCAGGAAGGCTTCGAGGGACTGGAGGCCGAGCGTGTCGCCACGGGCGCAGACATCGTCGTGCTGCTGATTCCCTACTCGGGCGGCGCACTATGTGGTCTCGCGAACCTTGGCGGGCAGGGCAAGAAAGGGGACATGTCGAATCCGATCAACGCGAACCTCGCTCACGCGACGGTCTACGTCGATTGCCGCGATAACGTGACTCTCCATGAGATTGGCCACGTCATGGGGCTGATCCATTCGCGCATCGAGAGCGCGCGCGAGAACGACACCGGGACATTCGACTGGTCCGTCGGGCACGGCTTCGACAACTCGTTTGCCACCGTCATGGCCAACACGGACGATTTTGGCCGCGCGTCTGAAGAGGTGAACATCCTGTCCAATCCGGCGCTGCTGTGTGACCCGTCGGTCGACGAGTTCCCGCCGCACACGACCGGTAACCCGTGCGGGGTCGACCGGTCCGACCTGGTCAATGGGGCGGACGCGACGCTCAGCCTGAACACCGTGCGTTTTCAGGTGGCTGCCTTCAGGGATGAGGTCAGCGGGACCGACACCGACGGCGACGGGATGGTCGATTCGGTTGATACCGACGACGATAATGACGGCGTGCCCGACAGTTCAGATGCGTTCCCGCTCGATGACACCGAGTCGGTGGACACCGATGGTGACTTCATCGGCAACAACGCGGACCTCGATGACGATGGTGACGGGATTGTTGATGCGGCGGACGCCTTTCCGCTCGACGCCAGTGAAACCGTCGACACCGACAATGACGGCACGGGCAACAACGTGGACCCGGACGACGACAACGACGGCGTTGCCGACGCGCAGGATGCGTTCCCGCTTGATCCCGCGCGAAGCGATGAGGCGCTGACTAGCCGTCTCGTCAACATCGCGACGCGCGGCTTTATCGGTACCGGCGACGACGTCATGATCGCCGGCCTTATTATCGAGGGTGAGACCAATATGAGCATGCTCATTCGGGCGCGCGGACCGAGTCTCGCGTCAGTGCTGAACGGCGCAATCGACAACACGGTCCTGCAGCTCTTCGACATCGCGGGCAACCCGTTGGAGGTCAACTTCGATTGGCAGGACCATCCACGCTCGGGTGAAATCCCAGTCAGCCTGGCGCCGACGGATCCGCTGGAGTCGGCGATCGTCGTCGACCTTCCGGCCGGAGGATACACGGCGATCCTGAGCGGTGAGGGTGGCTCGACGGGTGTCGGGATCGTCGAGGTGTTTGAATTGGACTGAACGAACCGGGGGCAGCAGTCCCCTCCGGTCATCCTCCGTCGGAGACGGCGCCTGCCTTCAGCAGCGCATCGATCTCGGCATCGGTTTTTCCGGCCTCATTGAGGATCGTCCGCGTGTGCTGGCCGAGTGTGGGCGATGCCCAACGGATTGAGAGAGGGGTTGCGCTGAACTTGATGGGTGGAGCGACGACGGTCATGCCGCCAATCGTGTCGTGCTCGAGGCGGGTCAGGTAGTCGTTCGCCCAGGCCTGTTCGTCGTCCAGCACCTGGTCTTTCAGATGGACTGGACCTGCCGGCAGGTCAGCCTCATTGAATGCCTGCAGCCAGGCTTCGGTAGTTCTGCCGAGAAGGGCAGTCTGCGCTGCTTCGCGCATCGCCCTGGTGTGGCTCGCAATGTCGTCCGGGACGAAATCCGCATCCGCGTGGGTTGGGTCTTCAACGCCGAGCAGTTGCGCAACGCGAATCTGCAGGCCCCGCCCGCCGGCGCCGAGCGCGATGAGCCCGTCCGCGGTGCGAAAGAACCCGTAGTACGGGGGCGTGATGGCGGGCTTCAGCGTGTCCCGGTGATCTAGTATCTCCTCGAACGAAGCGCCGCGGGCGAACGCGTCCTTCACCCATTCGGCAAATTCGTGACGCCAGCCGTCCACGGCGTCGATGTGGTTGATGGAATTGTTCTGGATGACAAGCGCGGCCTGCAGCAGCGACACGTCGAGCTTCTGGCCGTTACCGGTCCGCTCCCGCGCAAACAGTGCGCTCGCGATCCCCCAGGCCATCAGCATTGCCGCCGTGTAGTCGACGATCGGGTCCGCGAAAATCTGCGGGCCTTCCCGCGTCATGGGTGCGACCGCCGCATAACCCTGCAGGAGCGCGTCCATCCCTGGCTTGCCGGCAAGCGGGCCGGCGAGGCCGAACGCGCTGTTCTCCGCGTAAACGAGTCGCGGGTTCGATTCGCTCAGCGTGGCGTAGTCGAGCCCGAGCTTCGCGCCCTGACCCGGACGAAAATTCGCGATGATGACGTCGGCGTCCCGCGAGAGCGTTTGCAGCACCGCCTGTACTTCCGGGTTGCGCAGGTCGAGCGCAATGCTGCGCTTGCTGCGGTTCTTGTTCACGAACTGTCGCGCTTCGGTCGCGGACAGTCGCGTGCCGTTGCGGCGTGAATCATCGCCCGAGAGCGGTTCAACCTTGATGACGTCCGCGCCACCGTCCGCGAGGAGTTGGCCGCAATAGGGCGCGGCGATGAAGCGCCCCAGTTCGATGACCTGAACACCGGCATAGGGACCAGCCATCACGATTCCATCCTGTCAGGGGTATGCCGGCAACATACCCGAACCCGCCCGGGTTTGTTGGAAACGCTGGGTTCCCCATCCCGTCGCGTGGCATGATCAGGCTTCAGTCTTCACGCCGGGTGTCTGCATGGATCAGGCTTCCATCGATCAGGCGGTGGCGTCGCTGCTCGACGATTTCGAGTCGTGGCGTGAGTTTTCCCTGATGACCCAGCCGTTTGCGCCGCAGACGGAAGATGACGCCTATGCCGTGCAGGCCGGCTTCATGGGTGCGCGGGCGGCGGGCGGGGCGTTTTCCGGCTACAAGATCGCCTGGTCGACACCCGTCATGCAGGAACGGGTTGGCGCAAGTGAGCCGGTGTATGGTCGCTTGCTCGAAAGCCAGGTGCTCACTTCCCCGGCCGCAGTATCGATGAGCCGCTATCTCGCCTTCGGTATCGAATGTGAGGTTGCCGTGCGGCTGGGTCGCGATCTCGCCGGCGAGAATCTCGCCGAGGAAGAGGTCATGGATGCGGTTGCCGAGGTGATGCTCGCGTTCGAACTTGTCGACAGCCGGGGGTGGACGGGTCCGCGGACACCGGTGCAGTCGATTGCGATGAACATCAGCAGTGCGGGCGCGGTGCTAGGTGAACCCGTTGCGGACTGGCGCGAACTTGATCTCGCTGCGGCGGAATGCCGGCTGTCGATCGATGACGCGTGGGTTGCGTCCGGTTGGGGTTCAGACGTTGGTGGGCATCCGGTTGCCCCGGTTGGTTGGCTCGCGGGGCGACTTGCCCGTCAGGGCAGCACATTGCGCGAAGGGGACGTTGTCATTACGGGCAGTATGATCCCGCCGCAGTTCCCGCAGCCAGTCGTCACCGCGCGGCTCGACATGGCGGGCCTCGGGTCGATCACGCTCGATATCGGTTCCTAGCGCGCCGGACGCTCAGAAGAAATCGAGCGTCGGGAACGCCGCGTTGCCCTCGATGCACGCGCGCAGGAAAAGAACAAAACCGGCATCTCCGGTCCACAGCGAGTACTTCCGCTGACCGTGTTCGCTGATGAATCTGGCGTTGGCGCGAATCCCGTGCATCGCAAACGCGCGCGCACGGTCGAGCCAGAGGGTGTCCTCCGTCATTTCGAACAGCCGCAGGAATGCAAAGCCTGATCCGGCCACGCCGTGACAGAGTGACGGAAGCTTGGTCAGCGGACCGGCGCGCCATATGAGTTCACCCGTCGGCAACAGGTACTCGCGTTCGAAGGCTTCGTCGAAGAAGCCGCCCAGACACACGATCACCCCGGGCGCGCCGTTGCAGTATTGCAGCAGGGGTGGACGGCCGACGGCACGGGTCGTGGACCCGGCCGAGAGCGGCCAGTTTACGCCGTCCGCGTCCCGGAGCGCGTGTTCGGCAAGAACTGACTGAACCGCCCCCGCGAGGTCATCTGACGGCGCGACCCGAATGGCGGCGGCCATGTTCGCGGCGTACCCGTGCAGCGCAGAGAGCATCGAGTCCCGATGCTCGTTCAGGTCGGTCACCCACAGGCCGTTCGTTTCACGAGCGTCGAGCAGCGAGCGCAGACCGTCCCTGGCATCGTCATGCATTCGCGGATCGTTGGTTCGTTCGAACGCGAAACGCAATGCCAGCAACGTGCCCGCGCAACCCCAGACGATTCCGGTGGGGGGCACACCGAGGCCAGGCGTGAGCGTTTCCAGCAGTTGCAGATCGCTCGGTTCTGCGTGCCCGAGTTTGAGTTGCAGCATGGCAAAACCGGCATCACCCATCAGAAACGAATGCCGGGCGTGCGGATAGAGGTCGTCGGCCTCGCGCGCTGCCGCACGTCTCGCCCGCGCGAGGATGTCTGTTGCGGCAGGAACCCCGGCTCCCAGTTCTGACAGGGTCCAGAACATGCCCGCGGCCCCGTAATACAGTGTCTTCAGCGTTGCCGAACGCTCGGGTGATCGATCCAGCGGATGGATGGGCCAGAGGTCGTGTCCCGCCAGATCCCTCAGTGTATCCGCGACGAACGCATCGATCGATGCCTCCGCGACGTTAGAGGACCACGGCCCGGCGTCGATGGCGGTATGCCGCTCAGGATCGTGGAGCATTGTCACGACGCCCTGTTGGGATCGGGCCAGACAGGATGATCCTGATCGATGATGTAGGCGTGGGTGTGCGTGATCTCGGGGTGTGAATGTTCGTGCGCGTGGTGGTCGGCGCCCGGCGCGTGCGTGTGGGGGTGGTGTGCATCGTGGACATGCGGATGTGTATGCGTCGTGGCGGGATGCGTGTGTTCGAGTTCCACCGGGTCGCCCGCGGGCCAGGCGGCGGCCGCCGCGACGGCGGAAGCGGCGGCGATTGCGCCAAGGACGCCAAACGTCGCGTCCAGGCCAAGCGTCACGCTGCCCCAGCCGGCGAGCGGGTAGGTGATCAGCCAGCAGGCGTGAGACAGGGTGAACTGTGCCGCAAACAGCGGCGCCCGCGTCTCGGCGTTTGCTGACCGGGTCAGGAGGCGTCCAGCGGGGGTCTGCACGAGCGACGCACCGGTACCGAGAACCAGCCAGGTCACGAGCAGAGCAGGAAACGTCAGACCTGAGATGCCGACAATCAGTGCCGCGGCGAGCAAGACCGCGCCAACCAGCATGAGCGGTCGGTCGCCGGTCCGGTCGATCACGCGCGGCAAGAGCAGGGCGGCCGTCATCGAGCCGGCGCCGTAGGCCCCGAGCGCGAGGGCCGTGTCCACCTGCGAGCCGCCAAGCGCGTCGCGTACATAGACGACCGTGTTGACGATCACCATGGCGCTCGCCGCGGCAACGGCGAGTGACAGTGCGAGCAATCCGAGAAGACGTGGTGTGCGCAAGTAGGTTCGGATGCCGGAGGTCGTCGCTTCGATGAATCCCGGCCGCGCGGTGTCCGCAGGTTTTCTGTGCGGGAGTGTCAGAGAGAGCACCAGCGCAGCAGAAAGGAGAAACGCCACCGCGTTACCCGCAAACAGCGCGTCGTAGCTGATCACCAGCAGCGCGGCGGCCGCGAGCCCGGGCGAAAGCAGGGACTCGAGGTCATACGCCAGCCGCGAGAGTGACAGGGCGCGGGTATAGGTTGGCTCGTCCGGGAGCACCTCGGGGATCGTCGCCTGGAAGGTTGGCGTGAATCCGGCGGAGCAGGCGTTCAGCACGAAGATGAGCACGTAAACCTGCCATACCGCGTCGACGAAAGGCATGCAGCCGACACAGGCGGCGCGGGCGCAATCGAGTGATACGAGCAGCGGCCTGCGCGGCAGATTGCGGGTCAGACCAGTGATGAGTGGGGTGACTCCGACGTACGCAATCATCTTGATGGCGAGCGCGGTGCCAAGCACGGCGCCGGCGTTGCCTTCTGCAAGGTCCCACGCGAGCAGAGCCAGCGCGACAGTTGCAAGGCCGGTCCCCAGCAAGGCGGTCACCTGAGCGAGGAACAGGCGCCGGTAGACTGTGTCGGCAAGTGGATTCATCACATCTCGCTGCGTGTCATGCGTCGGGTTCTGCAGCTTGCGATTCCAGAGTACGCCAGGGCGCGCGGACTGGGTAGGGCGCGATTCGCGGTTGCGCGATGCCGGGCTGTAATAGAGCACTGTGCCCTGCGACTAATCTGGGCATGGAAATCACCGGAAGCATCGAGTCGTTGACTGACGCATCGCACCAATCGAGAGAGGACCTGCTGCGCCGCTGGCTGGATGGCTGTCGCGGCATCCTGTATCGCGTGCTGATGGTCTACGCCGATTCGGCAGCCGAGCGCGAGGATCTCGAGCAGGAGATTGCGCTCGCGCTTTGGCGGTCGACGCGGGGCTTCGAAGGCAACTCGGCCGACTCGACCTGGGTCTACCGGGTGGCGCTGAACACCGCGCTGACGCATCGGCGCAAAGCGTCACGTCGGCCGCCGACGACGAACTGTAGCAGGAACCCTCGGCTCCCGATCAGGACGGCGATGAGCAGGCGTGGCTCTACGCCGCGATCCGCACCCTGTCTCCGGTGGATCGTTCGCTCGTCCTCCTGTGGTTGGAAGGCACGAACTACGAGGATATGGCCGGGATTCTAGGCATTTCGACATCCTTGGTGGGATTCAAGATCAGTCGGGTCAGGTCGCGCCTGCGCGACATGGCGCAAGAGAGGTGAAGTGATGGAACTGGAACAGATGACGGAGTTGTGGCAGCGGGACGAAGCGGCGGGTCGCTACGTGATTGATGATTCGAAGATAGGCGAGATCGTGCATGCGGACGCGAGGGAGTTCGATGGCTTGGTCCGGCGCAGGGACTGGCTGGAGCTCACGCTCGGGGCGCTGCTGGGCGTATTCTTCGTCGTGGCGGCGCTCTTCGTCATGCCGGTCGACGTGGGCGCGCCCTGGTGGTTTCACTGGGACTACGTGGCGCTGGGGTTGGGCTGTCTCTTCGTCTCCGCAATCTTCGTTCGGCATCGTCTGCGTGCGCGGGAGCACGCGCCGCGCGCCGATGACAGCGTGTTCATTGCGCTCGAACGGAACCGGGATGCGTTGCGCATGCAGATCGACCTGTGCCGCTCGATCGGTATCTGGTATGTCGCGCCTTTTGCGCTGCCGCTGCTCGCCGTCGTGCTGAAGTCGTTCAGCGGGGACACGCAGATGCTCTACGGAGCATTTTGTCTTGGCGTCTGCGCGGCGCGGGAATAATCCTGAGCAATGCGACGTATGCATCGAGACGGCTTGTGCCAAAGCTGCAGGCCGTCGAACGGATGATTGGAGAGATGGCATGAACGGTATCCGCCTTTGTGCGTTGGTTGCACTGATCCTGGGCTCGCTGACCGCCGCCGCGGAGGATCGACTCGCCGCCGCCGGCGGGTACATGGACGCATTGCTGAAGAAGGCGCCGAGAGACGCGTGCATTGCGGTTGCGGTCATCGATGGGGATCGGGTGACGCGGGAGATTGCCTGGCGGTGCAAACGCAAGAGCCTCTATCAGATCGGCTCGATCTCCAAGACGTTCACCGGGCTGCTTCTCGCTGACGCGGTTGGACGCAGCGAAGTGGCGTTGGACGAGCCGATCGCGAAGCGATTCCGGAGCGCGGTACCTGGCGCGATCACATATCGCGAGTTGGCGATGCACACCTCAGGTCTGCCTCGCCTGCCTGATAATCTGGTGGCAGACGACGCGTCGATCATGGACGACCCTTATGCCGCCTACGGCGAGGACTAACTGCGCGAGTTCCTTGCTGCGCACACACCCGGCGAGAAGGGCAATGCGGCCTACTCGAACCTCGGAATGGGGCTGCTCGGATTCACGCTTGGGCGCGTGGCGGGAGGCTCATGGGAGGCTGCGATCGCCGAACGCGTGACCGGGCCAATGGGTCTGAAGGACACGACCGCTGACCCGGACAGGCGTCAGCGGCGCTGGGTCCTGAAGGGCCACAACAACATGCTGGAAGAGACCCGGAACTGGGAGTTCGATGCTCTCGCCGGCGCTGGGGCGCTGTACTCCTCGCTCGACGACAGGGTCCGCTACGCAAAGGTGAATCTGCGACCGCCCGAGTCCTCGCGGATGCCGTGCGCGTGGCGCAGAACGAACACGCCGACGCCCCGGACCTTGGCGGATCGATCGGGCTTGGTTTTCTGCAGCGCAGTGTGGATGACCGTCGGTACTTCTGGCACGGCGGCATGACGGGAGGCCACGCGAGCTTCCTGGGGTTCGAGCCGGCCACGGATCGTGCGGTTGCCGTGCTGGCGAACGTCGCGCTGTCTGAGATCGATGCCATTGGCGCGTACCTGGGTGGTGTCATCCCCAAATTGCCGGACCTTCCTGTCGAATCGGCAGATGGGCCGTATGCCGATTACGTCGGGCGCTTCAAGATGACTGAGAACTTCGTGATTCGTGTCGCGACGAACGGGAAGGCGCTGTTCCTGCAGGCGACGGCGCAGCCGAGGCTTCGCCTCGAGCCGTTGGAAGATGGGCGCTTCAAGGTGGCGGGTGTCGAAGCACAGGTCTCATTCGGTCGGGGTGGCAGCGGATCCGTCGACTGGCTGCTGTTGCGGCAGGGCGGCATCACCCAGCGCGCCGTCCGGCAGGGCGTCACGCTNCCNAAGCCCGACGTTACTGTCCCCGAAGCGGNGCTCGCGCGGTATGTGGGCAAGTACCGGCTTTCACCAAAGCTGACCCTGACAGTCACACGGGACGGGAGTCAGCTCTATGCGCGGGTGAAAGGCCAGCCCAAACTGCCCGCCTACCCGAAGGCGCAAAACCGGTTCTTCTTCGAAACAGTAGTGGCTGAGATCGAGTTTCATCTGGAGGAGGGGGCGTCCGAAGCGCACGAACTGACGCTCCATCAGAACGGGCAGCACAAAGCCCCGAAAAGCAAGTAATCAGCGAAGCCGCCGAAGGTCGGCCAGCCTGATTCATTTCCCGCGCGCATACTGTTGCGCCTGATTCGACACAGTCTCATACACCTCGACTGATCCATCGCGTCGGATCAGCAACACGTCGTAAGGCTGAAACCGCTCGCCCATCTCCATACCCGGGCTGCCGACGGGCATTCCCGGAACGGTCAGTGCACGCGCGTCGACAGGGGGGGCGTCCAGGAATCGGGCCACGAGGTAGGCGGGGATGTGTCCTTCGAACGCATACCGACCCGAGTCGTCGACGCCCGTGTGGCAGGAGCTGAACCTCCCGGAGACGCCGTGTCGATGTTTGACGTCGTCAAGGTTCTCACGATTCATGACCGCAACCTCGAATCCTTGCTCTTCGAGGTGCGACACCCAGTGTTTGCAGCATCCGCACGTCGTGGTTTTGTGCACTGTCATGGAGCGGCTCGCGTCGGCACCCCATGCCAGGCCCGGCATGGCCAACGTTAGGAACACAACTGTTCGAAGGACGCGTTTCATTCTGGTCTCCGTCAGTCACCAGGCGATTCGCCGCAGGTTTGAGGTGGTGTCACTCTACCACCCGGCCACCAGCCACCCACGCCATGGTGACCAAAGTCACGGTTGGCACGACACTCGGACGGTGCGGGGATCGCTCCGGGCCGGTCGTGGGCTTGCTGCACGACGCCGCGTTGGTTGTCCCGGAACCGTGGAACCATTCTGCCATCGCTTTGAGAGCCGGGTGTCATGCTGGTTCGACCTCTGTTGCTGGCACCCATGTGGTGCCGGAGTTGCTCTGATGCCGTTTGGAACCGTGAGTGGGCGAACGTTCGGAGGCTTGCTGCGAATCTGCGGCATCTTCTGGCTCTTGATGGGCGTTTCGGGTGCACAAGCTGCCCGGCTGGTCGTCGACATTCGTTTCGAGACGACCGATCAGAGCATCTGGGGTAACGGCGCTGCGGCAACACTCCCCGGTTACGTCTCCGGCAACCAGTTGGTACTCGATAATGGCGATCTCGCCGCGATCGGAGTCGATCTTTCGAATCTCGACCTGGTCGTGGTCAATGCGGGTCTGAATTTCCGTGCCGGGCTGGACGTGGGCCTGTCAGGCGACGCGGCCGTGCGGACGCGGCGCTCGACTACCAGGTAGGGATTGAATTCAGTTACTCGGATCTGGTCACTGACAACTGGGTGTCGATGCGTTTGGTGGGCGATCACGACGGCTCCGTGCTGAGTACGGCGTTCCCGGAGATTCAGTTGCATGCGGACCTGGTCTTCGACGTCGACGCGTCCGGACACGGACGGAGACGGGATTGGCAATGAAGCCGATCCCGACGACGACAACGACGGAATCCCCGACATTGACGACCCCGAACGGCTCGAGGCGGTGGCCGTCGACACCGACGGTGACGGACTCGACGATGCGGTCGATCCCGATGACGACAATGACGGCGTGGACGACGTGGACGACGCGTTTCCGCTCGACGCGGCTGAGAGCGTCGATACGGACGATGACGGTACAGGGAACAATGCCGATACCGATGATGACGGCGACGGCGTGGATGATGTGGACGATCTGTTCCCGCTCGACTCCACAGAGTCGGAAGACACCGATGGTGATGGCATTAGTAACAACGCCGATGAAGACGACGACGGGGACGGGCTTTCCGACGTGGATGAGACGACGTCGTATCTGACCGACCCGCTGGATGCAGACACCGACGATGACGGCGTGAACGACGGCGCCGAGATTCAGCAGGCGTCCGATCCGTGCGACGCGAGCAGCGTTGATCCGGGTCCCGGTCGGCTGCGGAACATCGCGACCCGTGGACTGGTGCTCCAGGGCGACGATGTCCTGATCGGTGGCTTTATCGTCGCTGGCGAGGCCAAGCAGATCCTGGTCCGGGTGCGGGGTCCGAGCCTTGCCGACTTCGGTGTTGCCGGTGTTCTGAGTAACCCGTCTGTCGAACTCTACGACCAGACGGGGCAGTTCCTGCAGGCCAACGACGATTGGCAGGACCACCCGGACGCGGGGGCAGTCTAGGCGGATCTCCAACCAACAGACGATCGCGAAGCGATTCTTCTCGCGACACTGCCGCCGGGCGGCTACACCGCCGTCGTTCGTGGGGTCGGTACTGAGACCGGGGTCGGAATCATCGAAGTATTCGAACACGGTGGGAATGTTGCCCGGTCACGGTTCGTGAACATCGCCACGCGCGGATTTGTGGGCACAGGTGACGACGTCCTGATCGGGGGGCTCATCATCGAAGGGCATACGCCGATCAATGTGACGTTGCGGGCGCGTGCGCAGAG
>PBVL01000075.1 GCA_002728675.1 Gammaproteobacteria bacterium | reverse complement strand
TGACGGAGTCGCGCAATCTGCTCGGGTGTCAGAAAGTCGTGCACGACCGTGTAGCCCCGTTCCCTGATGGTCGCGACGTGCTGGCTGACGTTCACGCCGTTGATGATCTGGTCCTGTTTTGCTTCGGCGGTCGACATGGGCGAGCCCGGTTGTTGAGACGATCAGAACTTAGCGGCTGCCGGGCGCGCGGGCAAATCCAGGGGCCTTGCGCGACGCTGACGGCGCAGCGAGGGGGTTGGGTACGGACGACGACACGGGCAAGCGCCTGCTCCTCGCGGCGGACCTGCTGATGACAGGGCCTTGCCTCGTGGCGTATGTGGCGGTCTCGACGGTGCCTGGTGGCGGTGCGGGCTGGGGTATGGCCTTTGCGGTCCGTGTCTGCAGAGGGTGGAGTGGGTGTCCCGCTACCTGCCCGAGTTCACTCGCCGCCGGTCGCCCCGCCCGTCATCCCCCGACGGGGTTACCGTCCTCATCCAGATGCACCACCGGATAGCCGAGGCCCTCGAGGTCGGACTCGATCTGTGCCCTGTCCCCGACGACGACGATGACCATCTCGTCCATCAGCATGTGACGACGGGCGATCGCGTTCAGTTCGGTCGCGGGGACACTCGCGAGGATTGCGTTCTGCTGGTCGATGAAGTCGTCCGGCAGGTCGTAGCGCTGAATTCGCGACAGGAACGAGAGCTTCTGTGACGGCGTCTCGAAGTCCCTGGCATCACGCTGGCCAATCGCGCTCCGCGTGAACGAGAGTTCCTCGGCGGTGATTCCGTTTGCGACGTAGTTGCGGATTTCCTTCTCGAGCTCCGCGATCGACTGTGCAGTGGCGTTCGTGCGAACCGCTGCTCCCGCTGAGAAGAAGCCGTAGTCTTTCTGACCCTGGAAGAAGGAGCGGGCCCCGTAGCTGTAGCCTTTGTCTTCGCGCAGGTTGAGGTTGATACGGGAGTTGAATGCGGCCCCGAGCGCATAGTTGGCGAGGCGGGCACGGTAGAACTCTCCGGTCGCGTCGTAGTTCAGGGCGCGTCGGCCAAGCATGATCTCGGAACTGGCGGCACCCGGCTTGTCGACCAGGTAGACCGTGGTCGCCGCCGTTTCCGGAAACGACTCGAGATCCACAGCGGGTGCGGTGCCGCCAGACCAGCCGGAGAACGCGTCGAGGCGGCCGAGCAGGTCGTCCGGCTCGAGGTTGCTGACGGCAATGATGTTTGCGATGCGTGGCGTATAGCGCTCACGGTAGAACGCTTTGACATCATCCAGCGTGAGCGCGCTGACGGTCTCAGCCGTGCCCATGTTCAGGTAAGCGACCGGATTCTCACGACCCATCAGCAGCAACTGGTAGACCACCTGCGCGGTGTTCGCCGCCTGCTTCTTGCTCTGTTCGATGGCCTGGAGGGTCTGCGACTTGGCACGGGCGAAGTCACTCGGGTCGAATTTTGGCTCGAGCAGGCGTTCGGCCGCGATGGCAAGTGCTTCGTCTACGTTGCGGGTGAGGGCGCGGACGGTCAGCGTCGTCTCGCCGTTGCCCGCGCCGAAGCTCACGGATGACCCCAGCTTCTGCAGACGGTCACTCAGTTCTTCGTTGGTCGACTTCAGCGTCGACTCGTTGAGCATGGCCGCGGTCAGCGATGCGAGACCCAGTTTGTCGAGCGGCTCGTGGCGCTGACCGGCTTCGATGCGGAGCTGCAGGGTGGTTGTCGGCACTTCGTCGTTCCTGGCCCCGAGAACGGGGATGCCGTTGTCAGTCGTGCCGCGCCAGATTGCCGGCAGTGTGATACTCGGGTTGGGGCCGGCGGGCGGCATCTGGCTGCGATCGATCGTGTCGTTGGCGCGACGATATGCGAGGTCATCGTCGACGGTGACGGACTGCTCAGGCAACTCGCGTTCGAAACGCTGCCAGGTATCCGGCTTCGCGATGAGGCTCCCGGCGCCCGGTGGCACCACGCTCATGACGACCGACGGCTTGCCGAGGATGTACTTGCGGTAGACGCGCATGACATCGTCTTTCGTCACGTTCTCATAGCGCGCGATGTCGTCGCTCACGTAGTTGGCGTTCTTGGTGTAGGTCTCGTACATCGCGAGGCGGCTGACTTTCCCCGAGACCGACTCGAGCCCGTAGATCATGCCGGAGACGATGTTCATCTTGACCCGCTCGACGTCGTCGTCCGTCACGCCTCTGCTCTCGAACTCGACGAGCGAGTCCCGCGCGATCTGCTCGAGATCCGCGAGCGTCTTGCCCGCGGCGGGATTGGGTAGCGCGATGACCGTGAAGGTGCAGGACAGCTCCTGGCAACCGTGGCCGGCCTGGGCCTGAACCGCGATCTGGTTCTTCACCATGTTCTTGTAGAGCAGGGACGTTTCCCCGACGCCCAGGATGAACATCAGAACGTCGAGCGGCGCCTCGTCGGGGTGATAGAGGTGTACCGTCGGGAAGCCCATGTAAAGCAGCGGGAGCGCAACGTTGTCTTCCATGGAGATGTAGCGGGTCTCGGTGAGCATCACCGGAGGCTTCGCGGGCATGTCGACCCGCGGTCCCCGTGGAATCGGTCCGAAGTACCGCTGCACCCAGGCGAGGACCTCGGCTTCGTTGAAGTCGCCGCCGATCGTCAGTACGGCGTTGTTCGGGCCGTACCAGCGGAGGAAGAACTTCTTGAGGTCGTTCACGTTGACGCGGTCGAGGTCCTCGACGTAGCCGATGGTCGACCAGGAATACGGATGACCTTCCGGGTACATCGCTTCGCCGACCCGTTCCCACAGCCGGCCGTATGGGCGGTTATCGACGTTCTGTGCCCGCTCGTTCTTGACGGTGGCGCGTTGGACCTCGAACTTTTCCTGCGTGACGGCGTCGAGGAAGAAGCCCATCCTGTCAGCTTCCAGCCAGAGCACCTTCTCGAGCTGGTTAGCCGGCACCGTCTGGAAGTAATTGGTCCGGTCGGTGTTCGTGGTCCCGTTCAGCGTGCCGCCCGACTCGTTGACGATCTTGAAGTGCTGCTCGTCGGCAACGTTCTCCGAGCCCTGGAACATCATGTGCTCGAAGAAATGCGCAAAGCCTGACTTGCCCGCTTCCTCGCGGCCTGAGCCAACGTGATAGGTCACGTCCACGTGCACGAGCGGATCCGAGAGGTCCTCGTGCAGCACCACGGTCAACCCGTTGTCGAGCGTGAACTTGCGCAACGGCAGTGAGACGTCGGCGTTCGGGTCCTGTTCGACGGCGCTGACGAAGTTCACGCCGGCAGGGAGGTTGGAAGGTGCGCCGGTTGGCGTCTGACAGGCGCTTGCGATGGCGAGGAGTCCGCCTGCCAGCAGGAGTCGATACGCAGCTCTCATAGGTCGTCCGTTGGTCGCGTGTGCCCCGGGTATGGAGCAGGATGAAAGGGTGGCTGGCGTTGCGCTGGCGTCCGGTATGGACCGGCCGGACGCGGCGCACGCGACCTACCCCCGTATGGGGTGGATACTAATGCCTCGCATGCGCAGCGACAAACGGTAACCCCCCGGAAACGGGCGTTTTTCGGGGCTTTGCGATGGCTGGCCCCAGACCCGGGACCAACCGCTGGGGGCGTGGATCAGCCGAGCAGTTCCAGCGCGTTGTTGGCCATCCGGGCGACGCCCGCGCGATAGGTTTCGAGGTCCATCTCCTGGTCGCCCATCGCGCCCACGAGGAAGCGCTTGTAGACGCCCTGCACGATGCACGCGAGACGCCAGTTGGAAAACGCCCTGTAGTAATTGATGTTGGACAGGTCCCGCCCCGTGCCGGCCGCGTACCATTCGATCAGTTCGTCCCGGGAGGGGAATCCGCCGATTGTGGTCGGGGGGATTTCGGTTGACGGTCCGAGGACGTCATCCGGGCTTGGCCACTGGTTGAGCAGGTAGCCGACATCGGCAAGCGGGTCGCCGAGTGTGCAGAGTTCCCAGTCGAACACTGCGGCAACNTTGCCGTCGGCGTGCATGAAGTTGCCCGGCCGGTAATCGCCGTGGACGATTGCCGCGCCGACCTGTTCGGGCTTGCGCTCGCCGAGCAGCCGCAGCACCTCGTCCATCTCCGGCTCTTCGTGGGTCTTGGTCTGCTCCCACTGTTTGGTCCAGCGTTTCAGCTGACGGTCGAGGTACGCCTCGCGGCGTCCGAGATCGCCGAGGCCAACGTCCGAAGGTTCGATGGCGTGCAGGTTGACGAGCACGTCGGCAACGTCGCGGCCAAACGACTGACGCTGATCCGGCGTCATCGTCCGGGCGGCGTCGGCATCATGCAGCACGGTCCCTTCGACGCACGACATCACGTAGAAGTCGGCGCCGTTGACCGCCTCGTCCTTGCACAGTCCCCACGCCTTTGCGACGGGTACACCGGTCCCTTCGAGGGCGGAAATGATGCGGTGTTCACGGCCCATGTCGTGGGCGCTCTGCAAGACGTGGCCCAGTGGCGGGCGACGGAGGACAAACGCGTTACCGGCGGCGTCGTCGACGCGATACGTCAGGTTCGACTTGCCGCCCGACACCATTTCGAATGTGAACGGTCCGGTGGCCGGCTCGACGTTGGTTTCGAGCCACTCTGTTACNGGTCCTTCGTTGATCCCTTCGACCATGTCTGTNTTCCCGTCTTTCGAATGAGCCCGAGTCTACTGCAATCCGATTACGTCGGCTGAGGCGGGATGCTGCGGTGGTAGGCTTCGGTCATGGGGACCAGTGTTGCGGTGTCGCGATGGAGGAGGGGGCATGAGCGCCAGAGAAGCACGCATTCGCAGAATGAAGGCCGCNCGGGCCAGGCAGAAGCTTTCAGTGCCGTTCAGCGCGCCGGCATTNGCGGAACAGGGCACACGCCTTTCGGCTGCCGAGGTCGAATTCTTCAGGGTAAACGGCTTCCTGATCAAGGAACGGCTGGTCGATCAGAGCCGGACCGCGGCTGAACTCGAGCGCACCTGGGCACACCTGCTGCGCCATGTGCCGCCGCATCCCGACTCGGAGTGGCGGCTCGATCCCAACGACAGGTCCACATGGAAAGATCCGCAGTGGGCGCCGATGGCGCCGCACCCACAGGCGGGGTACTACCAGGGCCGCCAGCCGCGGGAAGCGTTCGGGCAGGTCATCAAGCTGCATGANCTGGGGTGGGATGACGCCATCACGGACCTGCTGCCGCGGCACCCGGACGTGCGCGCCATTGCCCGGGCACTGCTAGGGGACGATCTGAAAGAGACGGAATGTACCCGTGGGGTCTACGGGGTGTTTCCTCCGGCTGAAAAGACCGAACTCACCGGCGCGCTGCTTGGTCCGCACACGGACCAGGTCTGTCAGCAGCTCAATGCGTGCCTCTACCTGGATGACGTCGAGCCCCGCAACGGCGGCTTTACCGTCTACCCGGGCAGCCATCGGATCATGTTTGGTGCCCACGAGCGCGAGGCGAACTTCTCGCCGACGAGTGAGTACGGCGCGCGCATGCGTGAAGTGATCGATACCATTGAACCGTATGAGCTTTGCGCGCCACAGGGCTCGGTCATCTTCTGGCACGGCCGTACCGTCCATTCGGTGGGTCTGCATGCGGGCGAGGACATTCGCTGGGCACTCTTTGCGGACTTTGCACATGACCGGCCCGTGCTGGACCCNGACGCGCATCGGGCGATCGGGCAGTACGAGTGGTTCAAGGACACCAANCTNTTCCNCGAAGACTATCCGGTGACCGACGACATGTGGCGGCACTGGAAGCTGTCAGNCGGCTGATGGGCCGGTGAACCTGCCGGAACTGGCTAGCTGTGNAAAGCCAGTANGTTGTTCATGTTGATCCCCAGNNTGTTGATGGGGCATTGGTAATCGATTCCGGNGTGTTGTCGGTGCCAGTTGTAGTAGTGCATCCATCGCGGGAGTTCTCGAGCACGCTGGCT